>JBICHS010000125.1:0-7529 GCA_043101135.1 Phycisphaeraceae bacterium JB051 | reverse complement strand
GATCTTTCTGGGAGATTGATAACCCAGATAACTCCATAGGCCCATGCATGCGATGGTGATCACAGCAAGTCGAATCACAGTCAGGAGAACGTTTGCAATCATGCGTTTGCTCCACAGCAACCTGCCAGAAAAATCGGTGCGTATTGTTTTTCGTCATACCACAGATGCGCAAAGTAAAGTCCGATGGGCTCATCGGGGATTGATTCTGGATGTTCGAGATATGGTTTTAAAAACGTCATGCCTCGCGTCACTGCATCATGGGTGTCTTCAAACGGTTTAAGTGCGCTGACACACCTTGCGGTGAAGATCACATAGTCATGATCATTATCCCATGATCCCCAGCCACCTGATTGATGCTGTTTAGAAATGAGGTATTGCTTGGCACGTTCGATGATGTCTGATGCCTGATCGCCAGACAGATGTTCAAGTACCACTGCACTGCCATAGACCGGCGCGCGTTTATCCGATGCCCATTGATCACCAAACCATAGTGGCGTGAATGAGCCATCCGCTGCCTGGGTACGTTTGAGATACTTCACGATGCGCGACTTGGCTATGCGTACCTGCTTTTGCAGCGATGTGGGAAGCTGACTTTCGTACAACGAAAAAGCCTTGTAAACATGGGCGGAAATGTCAGGGCAACTTTGATCGAACGGCAACTTACTCCAGCCACGACAAAATGTCGGTATGCCGCCATCGCGGTTCTGTAATCGCAATAGCCATAGAATCCCATCACAAATACACGTTGTTGCAGTCTCACCCAGAGCATGCATTGCGATGATGGCTGCAGCCGTGTCATCCGCATCCGGGACGCTGCCTGATCGTGTTGTCCATCCCCAGCCGCCAGGGCGTGATCGTGTGTAGGGATGAACTTTCGTGGTTTGCTGAAGACTGATGTGTTGGCGATATGCTGCTTTTTCCTGTTCCGACAAACGCTCTGAAATCACAGTCAAAGACAAGCTGGTCACCCACTGACGCAGGTCATGATCAATCGGCCATGCGCCATTGTCTCGTTGCGTTTTCAGCAGAAAATTCAGGGCTTTTTGTGTGACAGCATGATCTGCCAATCCTGCTTTACAGAGACATAACGCACAAAAAGCAGTCAGCGGTGAGGCTTCCAGAAAACCACCACTTTCAGGTTGCTTGCGTGTGACAACGCGCATCGCGCGATGCTTGATGGCAGATCGAAACCACTTGAATATACCGCTGCTTGCATGGGCGTTCTGGGCGATGCCAACACAAACCAGGGCTGGGATGGCATAACTCACAACGGGCAAATTCAACAGGTGGAAAACGCGTTCGGGCATCAACGCCAATTCAAACGGGAATTGAGGCATCTGCCGCCACGCCGAGGTTGCATCTGCAAAAAAGCCCGCAGCCGTTGCCATGGCAAGGATGGGTACAGAGAACGTCAGGTCCTTGCCATACGCCTTGAGAAAACAGGCTTTGACGGATTGAAATGAAAAATCGCCGAACTGTGATAACAGATAGTTCTTCGTTTTCTCAAGAATCTTTTTGTCGAGGGCATCAGGACAAAGCGCGATGTAACTCATGAATGTTGCAGTGAGATTGGCAGGCGAGCTTGGTGAGTCGCCGTACAACCCATCCGCATTTTGATGTGTTCGCAACCAATTCTTCGCTGCCTCAATGGGACGCGCATACGTTTTGGCGTCAGCAATGGCCAAGGCCACACATGACACTGCTGTGGAGACTGCGGAGTCTGAAAGGGTGCTTTCGAAAAACAAGTCTTTGCCACGATTGGCTAAGAGCATTTCATGCAGGGAAGGTTTCACGCATCACCTCCCAACGTCAGTAACGCGTAGACGGTGTATTCCAGATCACTGCAAGGATCATCTGACGTAGCTGCAAAAAGACCGTTGTCCCGAATGCATGACCGCAGCAAAGGTTTGACGGAGATACCGGGTTGGAGATGGCTTTGATTTAATGCAAACGTTGCGGTGCCCGTTGTGAGTAAATCACCGCTTGGTGCTTGAGCCACAGCTTTGAATGAGCCATCGGGCTCTTGTAAATCACAAAGCGCTTTGGCTGTGATCTTACGCTGTGTTTCATCAATCAGAAACAAAGCCGATGCGGTGGCATTGATTGCATAGGTCTTGTCATTGGGCAAATTCGTGTAGAGTCCTGATGCAAGCCGGTAGGGTGTCAGATCCACGAGCGGCATCGCCACGCCAAAATCAGCATGGACAGTTACTACCAGAAAACGTGAGTAGGGCGACTGCGGGTCTGATTGCGGGTAGCTTGATGCAGGCAGTGTTTGAAGCGATTCAATGATGCTTTGCTCTTGTCGATCAGCTTTGATGTTAAGGTTTTTCAAAGCTGCCGCACGCATCATCTTTGGCAAAGCTAAGAGTTTGAGCAGTCTTTGAACACGCAGGTAAACACAACGATGAACGACATCAAGTGTCGAGATGTCTATTGACGCAATGGCCTGTTTGCAAGCTGCAAGATTGATTTTGGCATGCGTAACAGCAGTCAACAGCAAACCGAAAAAAGTGTAGTAAAGATCGCCACGGTCATGTCGACCAATGAACAAACCGTCTGCGTGTTGATGGCGGATGATGGCCTGACGTATCTGGTTTTGAGCTACATGGGATAAGCATTCAAACCCGTTGTGAGAGGCGTTGAAAAACGCGGTGCCGAAATTCATGTGCTCAGACATCTTTGAGAATCCTCCCACAGAGTCGGTACATGAATGTTTTGAGAACCGCTTCCTTGATCTCTTCCAGGGCAGCGTAAGCTTTGTGTTGATAGGTCGCATACAAATCAGAAATGCGATTGATGGCATCTTCGCGGTTAAGTCCATCAATTTGCATGATGGTGTCTACTGCGCTAGCCGTGTTGGGCATGGTGTCTTCCAAATCGTCATACAACTGATACGCAATCCCCAATGCATCGCTTAAGGCGTGAAGCGTTTGCTCGTATTCATTGAACTTACCGGTAGCAATCGCCCCCAGATACATGGCAACGCGAAATGCCGGTGCGGTTTTGAGTTGGTGTGTCTGCAGGCATTGATCAAGTGTTGTTGCTTTGCCTAAGCACTCAAACTCCTGTGCCTGGCCCAAAGCCAATTCGCAATGAGCTTGTGCAGCTTGGGCATATAGTTCAGAACGAATGTCCTGCGGGATGCTGGGGTGACTGAGCAGACGATAACCTTCACCGATCAGAAAGTCCCCCAGATTCAGGGCAATGGGAAGACCGACGCGTTGATGCATGGTTGGTTTGTCGTAGCGTTGATCGTCACCGTCTTCAATGTCATCATGAATCAGCGATGCTTTATGAAAGCACTCCACCGCGATGGCAATGGGTTCAAGGTAATCCGGGAACTGCTGTTGGTTGGTGATGGAGCAGTACATGTCAAGCGTGATCATGGGGCGGTAGTGCTTGCCATCATCACACAGGGCGCTGAGTATCAGCTCATTGAATTGGTTTAAGTGAGGCGTGGTTGCGTTGAGGTAAGGTTGGATTCGTGCTGGCGTAAAGAGCTCGGTGATGTGTTGCTTGATCATCGGGCTAGGGTTGGCATAGATGGGGGAGGCTTGCCCGATGTGGATGGCCTCGTTGAGCGTCTGCTGATCATAGTCGGTGTCTTTACAGCCATCCGTGTTAAGCGGGATGGCAATGCCGGGGACGGCATGACGCAGCATGGAAGGGAAAGCTTTCTCCAGCGAGTCCAGACAGGAGACGCCAATAATGCCTTGAATCTCACCGTCTTTGACCCATTGACTCACGCTCGAAGAGGACTCTGCAACAAGCACGCTCATGCCCAATGCTTCGGCTTGATCGGTGATGTCGGGAATGTTGCAGATACCACATTGCTGACAGATCAAGCCCAACGCATCGCTGGGGGCCTGGCATTCTTTGTGATCACGTAAACAGACTGGTAAAAGCAGCAGGCGTTGGTCAATGGGAATATGCGAAAAATAGTCTTCCCACAATGCGTTATTGAGCTGAATCATCGTGTAGTTGCGTAACGTATCATCCAACTGCAGATTACTCAGGCATTGGCAGGCATGCTCCTCAAGCAAATCCAGAAGCAAGGGGGGATGAAGGTTTTGCTCAGCAATGTACGCACGAACAGCGTCACGGATTTCAAGCCGTTGCTTTAGCTCCCCGGGAACAATCTGTTCTGTGACACATTGCTTAGCCATACGCACCAAATCCGAAAAAGTAATACTTCTTGGCAAGGCGGTAAGCCCACGATTTTTCGGGAATCTCCTTCCCGGGCATGCCATGGCCCGGCAGGGTTTGATAGCTTTGCAGTTCCGCAAAGGCATCACGATTGGATGAGTCCAACGCCTGATGTGTTTGCAGAAATTGACCCAGCTCATTGGGGGATTGCATGTACACGCAGCTGCGCCCGTCCTTACTGCTGAAATCTCTGAGCTGATGCAGCAGGCGATTGTCCTGAAAGATGCGCTCAAGATTGCTTGCATCCTCATTGATGTATTGACCGGTGAACTGAACCACCGGGCAGAACTCCACCGCACCATTGGGCGCGATGTGATGCGATAAGCCCATGTCGCCGGGGCAGACGGCATGTCCCTTGGCATCCCAGTAGGCATCAATGATGATGATCTTGGATTTTGTCCGCTGCTCGACAATGAACTGTCGCAGTTGGATGATCTGTTCTTGCGTTAAAGCATTTTCAGTTTCAGGCATCGCGCCACTGGGGCGGTACACGTAGTACCAGATGTATCGTGCACCTTTGGCTTCGAGGAACCGCAGGTAGTCTTCGCTGACCAGTTCATCGAAGTTGCGTTTGTTGATGCTTGCTGCTGCACCGGTGAACAGCCCTGCATTGGATAGCGTTTCCAAACCACGGACGGAGCGCGTGAAGGTGTCATCACGGCCACGCCGGATACGTGATTCGTCTTCGAGACCTTCGATGCTGATCAGCGGGCTGACATTGCCGAGCTTGGCGAGCTTGCTGCAGTTGGCCTCATCGAGAATCGTGCCGTTGCTAAAGAGCAGGAAGAACGCTTTGGGGTTTTGTTCAAAGACGTCATACAAGTCGGCGTGCAGCAGGGGCTCACCGCCGAGGATGCCAAAGAAACGCGAGTTGTAACGGGCAGCCGTGTCGATGATGCCTTGGATTTGCGTGCGGGATAATTGCTGCGCCGGTTTGGTTTGTTCGACCCAGCAGCCTTTGCATTTGAGATTGCATCGGTTGGTGACTGAGAGCATCAAAAAGGCTGGGAAAAACGGCTTGTTTTGTTTGATCCGCTTTTTAAATGAGCGGACTGCTTTGTGTCCATTCAAAGCAAAGCGCAGAAGATTCTTCTGGACCTTGAACGAACAGCCGGTTGCAATCCCCGCGAGGGTAGCACACTTCACTGCACATCCTCCTTGAAGAGTCTGGCTGAGGCTTTGCGGGCTTGCAGTCTGGCTCGCAAGGATTCGTTTTGTTTGGCGTCGGGTTTGACGACATGATCCAAGGCACCATTGATATTGGCTTCAGTGGACTTGGGGAAAATGATCGCGTTGGCAGGGCACATTCGCGCACATGCCGGGCAGTCGGTCTTGCAACCAGAAGGCTTGACGACTTTGACGTTCTTCTGATCAACGGCATAGACGCCGAACATGCAGAAGTCAGCACACTTGCCACAGTCCACACAGCGGTTGTTGTCAATGACCGGATACCAGGCAATCCAATCTCGGGGGACGGTGTCTTCTGTTGGCGTTGCTGAATTGTCGGTGGATGAAGTTGTCAATGTTTGCAGCAGTTTTTCGACATCATGATTCACGTCAAAGACCGTTGGTTGATCGGTCTTGCCTGCAAAGTCACAGAGTGCTTGGAGCGTACGTGGATGACAGCCGATGATCACGTCTGCATCGCGGAGTTTTTCAGGGTGATGCACCGCGTCGTGACAGAGGTCTTCAGTGATACGCAGGGAAATCCCAGCGTCCTTGAGGGCTTTAATCACTTGGGTGAGTTTTTCATCATCAAGGCGATGATAGATCTGACACTTGCATAGAATGGCGGGATTCTGTGAGTTCATTGTGTCACTCTCTACTGGCTGTACGTTGTTTACTTCGCAGGTCATACGCAGCTAACGCATCACCGTGGCGGACATAGAGGATGCCATCACTGATGACAGGATGGGACCAGTGTTCCCGGGAGCCGAAGTGGATTTGGAATTGGCTGACGACTTGGAATTGGTCAGCAGGTTTGACCAGCCCGAGTGTGCCACGCTTTTCTTCATAGATGTAGATCATGCCATCGGCAGTGATGATTGAGCCTTTGCCCAGGTTATCCCACTTGGTGTCGTAGATGGTTTTGCCGGTTTCCCAATCGACACTCAGCCAGTTTCCGTTGCCGTTGTTGATCCAGTTTGAGCCGTAGATTCGGCCGTTGAGTTCGACTGCACCGCCGTGGTGTGGATCAAGGTCATCGGTTTTCCAGAGGACTTTTACACCTGCGTTGGCAGGGAGAATTTCATACATGACACCACCCTGGTTGTAACCGGCGGTGACAAAAAGTTGATTGTCTTTGAGCAGTGGGGTGTTGCAGTTAATGCCTTTCCACTTCCCGCTTGAGTCCTGAGCATAGCTGTGCTTCCAGAGCATTTTGCCGTTGTCGGTATCGATGCAAAAGACGTAGGTCGATGTGAGTTGGATGAGTTTCTTGCCATCAAGAACCGGGGAGACGTATGCACAGTTATCACCATTGGCGGGCGCCTGCCAGGCCAGTTCACCATTGGCTGCACGCAGGGCAACGACGGAGGCTTGATTGCCACAGGGCGTTACGAAGATCAGACCGTCACGAACAGCCAGTGATTCAGCGTAGCCCCAGCGACCGGGCTTGCCTTCGAATGGCGTTGCAATGTCCTTGTTCCAGATCATCGTGCCGTCTTTGGCATTGAGGCAGAAGACTTCACCCTGACCGGTAAGGACAGCGATCATGTCGATGGTTTTAGAGTCGGTTTTGATTTGTGGGATGAAGGTTGGGGTTGAACGTGCTGCAGGATAGGAACGGTCCCATGCGTTACCGGTTCGCGTCTGCCAGATTTTCTTGCCTTCCAGATCCAGGCAGATGACCTGTTCTTTTTTGCGATCCGTTGCATCTTCGCAGTTCACATACAAGCGGTCTTTGACTTTGATGACACTGCTCCAGCCGGCACCCAAATCCTGGTTGACCCACATCGGCTTAAGCCCGTCCTGGGGCCATTGCTTGAGCAACCCGGATTCATCGTAGGCGCCCTGTGCACTGGTATTACGGAACTGCATGACATCAGAAGCATTCGTACTGCCTGCGACAAGGAGCGTTCCCAGGATAACGGTGGCCAGAGAGGCTTTCATAAATGTTTCCTTATTCGTCATTTGTTCCCGTTCAACATGCCGATGCACACTGTTGATGCATGCGTCGCGTATGCTTTGGGTAGGTGTTCTATAAAACGATATTATAGTGTTTTTATTGCATCTGGCACTATCAATTTTGCTTGCCTGATTGCACAAAATTGATGCCTATTTCTGCTTCTGGGGATTCAAACGTGAACATTCAGCCTTAT
>JBICHS010000124.1:0-3143 GCA_043101135.1 Phycisphaeraceae bacterium JB051 | reverse complement strand
CCATCTTCGTCGAAGAGGTAACAGAGAACCGCAATGCGGTAGGGCAAGGGCGTATGGGGTGTGGAACTGATCATGGTGGGATGATAGCGGGAAGGATTTACGATTGCACCTCGTGGCGCCTTTGGCGTCGATTTTCGGATTTGTAAAACCGCTTGCGGTTTAAAATCCGGACGAAACCCGAAATCAAAAAAAACACCTGCGTTTTTCAACACAGGTGTTCCTTGATTGCATTGGCCCAATCTGGCTTATTATGCGGCTTCGGTGGCATTGGGGAATGCCGGGGCGTCAGCTGGTTCGGACCAGTCTTCGCAGTTGTCCAGGTCGACGATCATCGCACAAGTCTTGCGGTAGCCGAGTTTGCGGATCACTTCCAGAACTTCAGTCCAGGACGGATACGGCTTGTTGTTGGCTTTCTTGTAAGCATCGATCGCACAAACAAACAGGAACTGTTCGCGGGACATTTCGCCTTCTTCAGCGGACTTGATAAAGTCGCTGCGGCGACGCCCAGGACCTCGGCGGCGTTCCAAACCGGTGGTGTGCGTGCGGTTGTTGATCACGTTTTTGCGGCGATCAGGACCTTCGTAACGCTGTTCGGTTTGCTGCGTGTTGTCAGACATTGCCTGTTCTCCTGGCGGTTGGGCCAGCAGATTCAGGTGTGCTGCCAGCCGTGATCAGTCGTCTTCGTCGATGTCAAAGTCATCATCTTCGTCATCGTCATCGAAGTCTTCGTCGTCGTCATCATCGTCGTCGAAGAAGTCTTCGTCTTCCTCTTCATCGTCGTCGAAAAACACGTCATCATCATCGACATCGTCATCGTCGTCATCGAGGAAGTCATCATCTTCATCGTCCAGTTCGTCGATGTCCTCAAACTCTTCTTCCTCTTCAAACGCCATTTGCCACGCTGGCTTGACGGTTGTAACGGTTGTATCTATCAAGCCGGCATTGACCATGTGCTTCCGGGTCCAGTCAGACATTGGGAAAATCTCCATCAAAACGTGATCTAAGGGCAGCTAACGGTTGTCAAATCATCAAACCTCACCGAATTGGCGAGGTGAACTTGCGCCGTTACACTATCGAGCAATGAGCGTTTGTCAATGCTCAAAACTTCCTTGTCGAAAAATGATTTCGGCTAAATGCCTGCGAGAACTTGATGACGAAATCCCAAGCTGGTCAAACAAGTGAAAAAAATCTTGCCCCACAGCCCGGTATGGTACCCATTTACCTGGGGTTAACGTGGCTTTGCCCGGGCCTTGGGCATGTGCTTATGGGCGATGTCCGACGCGGCCTGATCCTGGGGATTACCATCTGGAGCCTGTTTCTTTCAGGCCTGCTCATCGGTGGCGTGGGTGTCGTGGATTCCAAGCTCAACCGCGCCTGGTTCCTGGGCCAGCTCTCCAACGGGCCTGCGGTGATCCTGTCAGTCGTGCGTGAAAAAACGATGATGGCCAACCCCAATGCCAAGGTCGGCTCTGATGGCTATCTTGGGACGCCGGACGTGCCCAATGACTACGAACCGAGTTTCGGCCGCCCCAACGAGATCGGCATTCTCTACACGGCTTTGGCGGGGTTGCTGAATTTGTTTATTTTTTATGATGTCTTTGACCGTGGCACCTATGGGCAACGCGATCCACAGGTCATCTCCGAGGAGGCCAGCGCATGATTAACCTCGGTGTCCTGATGGCTTTGACTGTTGCCTGGCGTCCGTTTCTGGACCCCATGCCGATCGACCGGTATTGGCTGCTGCTGATTTTCCCACTGGTGTTGGCCATTGCGGTGGTCTACAAGGCCGTGAAAATCCCCCAGCCCGGTTTGGCGGTCATGACCGTTCAAAGCCTCAAACTTGCCGGCCAGATCGTCGGCGTCCTGGCGGGGGCAGCAGCGGTATTACTTTTCCTTACTGAAATCATTGGATTGTGAATAGGAGAGGGAGTAGGGAATAGGGAGTAGGGAGTAGGAGAAGGCATCAAACCAGTGTGATCATTGCATCGTGTCTTTTTCTACTCCCTGCTCCCTAATCCCTATTCCCTGAACAACATGAAAGAAATCCTCTCAGCACTACTCAACGAACTGACCTTAAGCCGCAAGCAGATGACCGAGGTTTTTGAGCAGATCATGACCGGCCAGGCCGAGCCTGCAGCAGTGGGGGCATTGCTTGCTCTGATTCAGCAGCGGGGCGCCAGTGTCGAGGAAATCACCGGCGCCGCCACCGTCATGCGCGACAAGGTCACCAAGGTCACCGTCCCCGACGGGCTCACCGCCATCGACACCTGTGGCACGGGGGGTGATCACGCAGGCACGTTCAACATCTCCACCGCCGCTGCCATCGTCGCAGCCGGTGCAGGACGCGCAGACAACCTCGTCGTCGCCAAGCATGGCAATCGCTCCGTCACC
Organism: Phycisphaeraceae bacterium JB051; assembly: GCA_043101135.1. GTDB lineage: Bacteria > Planctomycetota > Phycisphaerae > Phycisphaerales > Phycisphaeraceae > UBA7800. The sequence goes on along the minus strand of JBICHS010000124.1, from coordinate 752 downwards.
AGCAAGTCCGGCTCCTCACAGGTCCTCGAAACCCTCGGCGTCAAGCTCATGGTTACTGGCGAGACACTCACGAAATGCCTCGACGAAGCGGGCTTGTGTTTCTGCTTTGCACAGGCTCATCACCCTGCCATGAAACATGCAGCGCCAATCCGCGCAGCACTGGGTATCCCCACGATCTTCAACATCCTCGGCCCACTGACCAATCCTGCGGGCGCAAGCTGTCAGGTCATGGGCGTGTTTTCGCATAACCTCACCGAACCGATCGCAAAGGTGTTAGCGAACCTGGGTACGAAAAATGCCATGGTCGTCCATGGCAAAGGTGTCGACGAACTGGTCACATGGGGTAAATCCCGTGTCAGCCAGGTGCTTGATGGCGAGGTTTCCACCTACGATGTGAATCCAGCGGACCTGGGCATTGACCCCTGCCGCGTGGAGGACCTGCAGGTCGATTCACCCGTGGGCTCAGCTGCTGTGATTCAGGACATCCTCGCTGGCAAAAAGGGCCCCGCCCGCGACATCGTCTGCCTCAACGCCGGTGCAGCGCTCTGTGTCGGTGGCGTCGCCAAAGATTTAGCCACCGGCTACGCATTGGCCCAACATGCCGTGGACACCGGTACCGCCAAGGGTGCACTGGATAAGCTGGTGGCCATCACCCAGGCAGATGCGAGCTGAAACACTTTGTTGGGTCACCGTGTTCCAAGGCAATTTTGCCACAGATGAACACAGATAAACACAGATTCAAGTCAAAAGTG
>JBICHS010000123.1:0-4674 GCA_043101135.1 Phycisphaeraceae bacterium JB051 | reverse complement strand
TGAACAGATCCATGCCCATGGCGGCGCGGAAATGTGTAACAGCTTTACCAACTTTTACCTGGCTGCGCTCGGCCAAATCGACTACAACGCGGTCCCCAGCATCCCGCCGGAGATCATCATGCTGCCCAAGTGGTTTTACTTCCATTTGGATAAGGTTTCAGCATGGTCTCGGACAATGATCACACCTTTGAGCATTGTCACATCGCATCGCCCTGTTCGTAAATTATCGGACTCTCAGGGAATAGGGGAGTTGTATCTCGACCAAACCCGTCGCAACAAACTCAAGCCCACCACGTTCAATCAGCACCGCACCTGGACGACGATTTTTTACTCCATCGACAAGGTGCTCAAACTCGTTGAGAAATCTGGCTTGACGCCGCTGCGTCGTCGTGCGTTACAACGTGTTGAAGACTGGATCATTGACCACACCGATCGCAGTGATGGCATGGGCGCGATTTTCCCGCCGATGGTTTACATCTTGATTGCGCTTCGAGCCCGTGGCTATGCCGATGATCATCCCAAGATTCTTGAAGCGCATAAGCATCTTGATGACCTGATGATTCATGATGAAGAAAACGATGAGATTCGTATTCAACCCTGTTTCTCTCCGATCTGGGACACAGGCATTGCAGCCTACGCGTTAACCGAGCTGGGCTTTAAACGCGAGAATGATGAAGCTGCGGATCGTTGCGCCAAGTGGTTACTTGAAAAGGAATGTCGCAAAGCAGGTGACTGGATTGCCAACGTCAAAGATAAAACCGTTGAGCCATCGGGTTGGTTTTTTGAGTACAACAACGGTTTTTATCCTGACGTGGATGACACGGTGATGGTTGCCATGGCATTGTGGCGGATGGGTGGCGAAGATGCCAAAGCTGCTGCAAAACGTGGGGTCAACTGGATCCTGGCAATGCAGAATGATGACGGTGGGTGGGCTGCGTTCGACAAGACCGACGAACGCCCTATCCTCGAACATGTCCCCTTCGCGGATCACAATGCCATCCAGGACCCCTCCTGCCCGGACATCACTGGTCGGACGCTTGAGTGCATGGGACATCTGGGTTACGACCAGACGCACCCAGCAATTAGCCGCGCCATTGGCTTTATCCGATCACGCCAGGAGCACGACGGCTGTTGGTTCGGTCGTTGGGGTGTCAACTACTTCTATGGCACATGGCAAGTCGTCGGCGGACTCTACAACATCGGCTACAACATGGCCGAAGACTGGATTCAAAAAGCCGGCCAATGGATCAAAGACCACCAACAAGCTGATGGCAGTTTTGGCGAATCCTGCGACACCTACGAAGACGAATCCCTGCGTGGCACCGGTCCATCCACCGCATCCCAAACAGCATGGGCCGTCATGTCACTGATGGCCATCTACGGTCCACAAGATGCTGACGTCCAACGCGGCATCCAATGGCTCTGCGATACGCAACTCACCGAAGATCATCCCACCAGCGGAGACAAAGCCGGAAGCTGGCACGAACCCTGGTTCACCGGCACCGGCTTCCCCAAAGTCTTCTACCTGCGCTATCACTACTACCGTTTGTATTTCCCCATCATGGCCATCGGCCGTTGGATGCGGTTGCATGACGAAGAAACACAAAACTCAGCTGCGGAGATTTGAAAGATGGATTCTGGGGACATGCAACAAACACCCACGACTCGCAAACCGGCTGACGAGTCTGTCGCGCATCCAACCACACAAAAAACTGGCATCAATCCATCTGCCATTGAGCAGGTGTTGGAAGATATACATTGTCCCAACTGCGAATACAACCTAAGAGGGCTTTTAGGCAATGAAGTGGATTGCCCGGAATGTGGTAATCGATGCAATATCACTGAACTTGTCAGCATGAAATGGACCAAACCTTGGTATAAAGCACCTGGGTTTAATGCGATGTCCATTCCAGCACTTGTTGCTGTGACCACATTTATTCTGATCACATCTCAGGCGTTTCGTATGAATAGCGCACCGGTCACACGGTTGTTATCCACAGTCAGCATTTTAGTATGGATTGGGAGTTTCTATATCCCATATAAACGATTTGACTCAATGAAAGGCGTATGGCTTGCGTTGTTGATGCATGCCACTTTTCTGGGGATGATGACGAGCTTAATCACGATCGCTATCAGTGGGTTGGCATTAATTGGGTTACTTTATGACTTGCTTTCATTTCAATCACAATTCACATTTGAAGAAATGATAATACCATTCCTGATATTTTTATGCTGCATCATCTTTTGGGGCTGTCGTCGATCAGAGAAATATATTGCCAAGCAATGTATTGATCGATATCTGAAGAAAATTCGCACGCTTTAAATCGCAATCACATTGTTACATACTGAGACGAATATCAAAGAACCCGGTCAAGATGACCGGGCTATGTGTTGCATATAGCCGAGGCATTTTGACTCGGTTGTCTTGGAGTTTGGTTGAGCCACGCAAATTAAATCACCGGCAACATCAATCGGTGAGTACGGTTCCAAACAGGTGTGTTGCAGGATAAACCCAGTGTGTCGAATGAACTGATTATCGCCTTTTTCCATGTCGTCCCGTCTGAACACCCCGTACCTGTTTCAGGTAATCCCAAGAAGGTGATGTTAAGCATTTGTACACAAACACCGTGTTCACGAAGAAATGCCAGAGCTGCGAGCTGCTGAACATATTGGGAAGATGCAGGCCAATCTACATTGTCTTGAACTTTGAATTTTCGTTTGGCGTTGCTCAGATGAGTGACCATCGCGGGAGAAATGTGTGGTAAACGTTTGCTTGCCTGCGGGAGCATTTCATCAACATGCGTCATCGCGGAAACCAGTAACCAATTCCAACCGACAGTACCGATCTGAACACGGCCGATGGCATCCCATTTTAAACAGGGGGCATCACTCCCCTGCCACAACGTTTCCCATGCGGTTTTGGCTTTGCCGTTACCCAGAAAACTCAGGCCATCCCACGTGCAGATGTCCGGCGAATCGATGGTCGGATGATCTTGATGACGCCAGACCACGCCGCCAGCATTCATGGCTTTGCAAATTTTGGTTTTGAGTTGCTTGGGCTTGTTGGTCACGTAACGCGACAGCATTTCGTGGCCAGTGACGGTTGGGCGTTTGGCAGTTTTAACGGTTGGCATGATTGATCCCCATCGGCGGTGGATCAATTTTCCAAGGTTTGGATGGCTTCGTCAATGGTCATTGTGCCTTCGTACAACGCACGGCCGACGATGGAGCCTTGGATCGGCAGTTGCTTGAGTGCACGCAGGTGATCGAGTGTGCCAACGCCACCGGAGGCAACGATTGGAACCTTGGTTGCCTGCGCCATCTCCAAAGTGGACTCGACGTTGGGGCCGGCGAGTGTGCCATCGGTTGCGATGTCGGTGAAGACGATGGCAGCCAACGGCCAGTCGGTGACTTTTTCTGCGACTTCCAATGCCGTGGTTTCTGTGGTTTCCAACCAACCAGCCACAGCGATTTTGCCTTTGCGTGCATCAAGTCCAAGGACGATGCGGTTGTGATATTTTTCGTTGTCCATCAGGCCTGCAAACCAGTCCCAGTTCTGCATGGCAGCGGTGCCGAGGATGACGCGTTCGACACCTGCATCGAGCAGTTCGTCAATGGTTTCGGTGGTGCGAATCCCCCCACCAATTTCGACTTTGAGCTTGGTGTTCTTGCAGATCGATTCAATCTGCGGCAGGTGATACATCCGCCCTTCCTTGGCACCATCCAGATCGACACAGTGAAGCCACGTGCTGCCAGCATCTTCGAAGATTTTGGCTTGGGCAAGGGGATCGCTGCCGTAGGTGGTTTGCTGGTCATAATCACCCTTGAGCAGTCGGACAACGTTACCGCCGCGAAGGTCGATGGCTGGGAAAAGGTACATACGATTCTCCATTCAAAGTCAAAGCAAGATTGGCAATGATAGCAGAAATAAAAAACGCGGGAAGCCAACTGATGCAGCTCCCCGCGTGGGACGTTTGGAAGGTGTCTGGAGAAAATTACTTGAGGAACAGCTCAATCACCGGCACGTGGTTGTCCGGTTGGACAATCGGAATTTCCAGTGTCAGGTCGTTCGCTGTCATGCCTGCCTGGACATTGGTGTGAACCCCTGCCGGTTTGGGCATTTTGATTTCCGATGCATCGTTGAGAAGCTGAGCGTAGGCAACCTTGCCTCCCATGCCGGGTAGATGGACGTGACGGAACGGCCATGCAAAGAGATGCAGGTACAGACGATTGGTGTCGGGACTGTAGGTGTAGCGACAGTCGACCGGAGCTTTGAAGCCATCAGGGGCTTGGGTACATCCGTAGATGGCACGCTTGTGATGATGCATCCATTGGCCATACTCCGACAAGGCTGCCAAAGCACGCTTATCAAATTCGCCGCGACCGGTTGGGCCGACATTCATCAGGAGATTGCCACCCTTGCTGACGGTGTCCACGAGCATGCGGATAAGCATCTGCGGCGACTTCCATGTGGACTCGTCACGGTGATAACCCCATGATCCACTGAAGGTCTGACAGGCTTCCCAGACGACGGGCGTGCCATCAACTTCGGGCCATTGGACGGGCTGGAACTGCTCGGGGGTTTTGATGTCCCAGATGTCCGGCCAATCCAGACGGTCATTGAGAATGATATTGGGCGCGAGCTCGCGGATCATCTTGTTGAGTTCTTCGGAA
>JBICHS010000122.1:0-13373 GCA_043101135.1 Phycisphaeraceae bacterium JB051 | reverse complement strand
ATCCTCTGCGGATGCTGCGTTACTGAATCAGGCACAACAAGCAATCAACAATCAACAGGCAAGTTCCGCCATTGCGCCGTTGACGCAGCTGCTGCAATCTCATCCGGGCATGGGACAGCTTCATCGACTGCTGGGGCACGCTTATGCCATGACGGGGCAAACTGATTTGTCGCGTCAACATCTGATTATGGCGATTTCGCATGGGCAGATGACGGCTGACGCGCTTGCACGGTTGTATCAGCTGGATCGTGCTGATGAATTACACCTTGCCAATCTCGGGCAGTTGATTCTGCTTAGCACTTTGGAACCCAACGATAAACAGTACCCGGTGCTTTTGGCTCAGACCTATGAATCACTGGGCAACACGCAAGCCGCTGAACAACTTTATCAGAGTCAATTGAACAGCCAACCGGCTAATGGGAATCTGTTAATCAAACTTGGGCAACTTGCCATTCAATCCGACGAGGTGGATCAGGCGCTAGTGTACCTGCAGACAGCTGGTGCTTTAGGACAGACACCTGCTTCGATCGAGCAAACCATCAGCCGGTTATACGCTCAGAACAAACAGTATCAACAGGCTTTGATCTGGCATCTCAAGGCGTGGCCTGATGTGGATTCGGCCCCAGACGTAGAACAGATTCAACGCGTCATTTTGCTCAAGGAGTCAGGTGATCTTGAAGCTGCAACCACGCTGGCAAACAAGATGATCACACAGAATAAGGCGGCGGATCAGGCTTTGATGATCCTTGCTCGAATTGCCATGCAGACCCATGACCCCAAGCAGGCTCGCTGGTGCCTTCAACAGCTCTCTGCGATGGGTAAGGCTCCTGCGCGGATCACGGCTTATCTGGGGGCTCTGGCGTTTAACGAGGCGGACTATCAGCAGGCTTCGCATTACCTGTCACGCTCCAATGCCAGCGAGCCATAGAATCGTGAACAACTCCAAAGCCTGATCATCAGTGATCTGAAAACAGACAATCTTGCTCAGGCACGTCAGAGCATGGAGCAGTACCTGCTTCGTTTTGATGTGGATGAGAAACTGCAGCTGGTGATGCAACAGTGGGCGGAAAAAAACAATCCACCGTCTAGGGACACGATGGATTGAGAAAGCGAATTCTGTTTTGATTGGTGTGGGCTTTAACCGTTGACTGAGAAGCCACCACCACCGTATGTCCCGGTGGCTTGCTGCTGAGGTTGAGGCTGAATGCGGGGCATTGGCGTCGTCAATCCTGGAGCAACTGTCGGCCGCGGCTGTTGTGTTGCTGGCGTCTCTTCACCTGGTGCTTTACCAACGGTCTGCATCAGCATGACCCAGGTTTCCTTTTCATACTCAAGCAATTCCAAAGCCTCGGATGCGGGCTTGAGATCACGCTGCATATTGGCATCAACCAGTAGGCGATAGATGTAGGTGTAAAGCGCGCTGAGTTTGTCGCAGAGTTCCGGGGCAATATCAAAGTTCAAGCTGGTGGAGAGTTCAAGGACAATTTTCTGAGCTCGCATCAGGGCGTTATAGCTGCCTTCAAAGTCAGAAGCTTCGATACAGCTCATGGCTTGACGCGTGAACTTGATGGCGCCTTCGTACAGCATTAACCGTAGTTCCTCAGAACTGGCGGTCATGATTTTCGTACGTAGATACGGGTTGGCCGCGGCATTACTCATTGAAGATGCAACCTCATCAAACTCGAATACTCATATCCTCTAAAGCGTTTATCGGCCAGTTCGTCGAATGGACGTTAGTCGTTTTATAGACGAATTTAAGGGAAAAATAATTATTGGACGCTTGTGCCGTGATTCACGTTGAACAAAGATCCATCGGATTGGTTTGGATCTGAATCAATCATCGTTTGTTAACCACTGCTGGCTGCTGAGGAGGCCAAGCTTGCCAAAGTGTCTAATGATGAACTCTGTGTCTGCAGCTCAGCCAAAGCCAGTTCCATGGCATTGAACTCGGTTTCAAGCCGCGAACGTTTGTCATCAAGCAGCTCGTTGAGCGTATCAATGCGGTCGTTGTTCAAGTCCAACTGGTTTGAGATCGAAGTGAGCTTGCTTTGAACAGTGCCGTCCGTGTCGGTCATGCGGTCAAGAAGCTGTGAGAAGTCATAACCAAAACCACTTGCCGTGACGGTACGCTCACTGGTCTCTTCGTCGGTGACAGTTGTACGTAACGTAAAGAGCTTTTCAACTGCATCCCGATCCGTTTCCAACGCGTCGATGAACTTTTCAGAATCAAATTCGATGACACCACCTGAACCGACTTTCACGCCGACCTGTGTCAGTGTGGAGTAAATACCAGTCACATCCGTATTGCGGCTGCTCGTAAGGCGATACAACGCGCTACTGATGCGACCGAGCGTGCTGTCACCCAATAACAGGCCACGTGTTTCGGTTTCCGAGTCGTAGGTGTCATAGGTGTTGATCACATCAATGACGGCATTAAAGTCATCCACAAACGTGCTGATGGCTTCGGAGACCGATTCATTATCACGGTCGACCACCAATCGTACGGACGAGTCGCTGGCATTTTTGAGATTCAGCGTCACACCAGGCACCACGTTGGAGATCGTGTTGGACGTCGACGTAATGGCAACGCCTTGGGACGGATCACTGGAGCCAAAGAAAATCTTGGCATTCTTGGCTTCAACCAATGTCTGTGTGTTGAGTCCCAAACCGCCATCGTCAAACAGGAACGCACCGCTTTCACCCGATTGGGATGAAAGGAAGCTCAGACGGTACGGATTGTTCTCCGAGCCGTCGTTGATAATGGAGACCTTCACGTCAATGTCGGCTTCGGTGATCTTATCGACAACATCCTGCAGGGTGTCGGTACTCAAGATATCAATGGTGGTTTCAAAGGAGCCATCAAGGTCTTCGCCTGCAGCAGAGGCGGTCCCCAGAAGCCCAAGTGATTCAGCAGTCGATGAGCCTTTTTCCTCAACGGACACAGCCACGACACCAGGGCCATTGTCTTCGATGAGAATGCCGTCACCGGTGTCGTTGATGCGTGCGGTGATCTGCAGGCCTTTACTGTTGATTTCGTCGATGACATCGCCCATGGTGATTTCGTCGCCTTGACTCAAGTCGACGGTTGCCGACGCGCCAGCCGAGTCGGTGATGAGGAATTGCCCACGTGTGATGCCCAGACCGTTACGCAGGTTTTCAAGTTTGGTTGCTTCGGAGATGTATTGCACATCCAGATCACCGGTGCTTGCATTACCAGAGCTATATGTACCTGCGAAGTTTAGTTCAGAAGCAATGCCCCCACCGACATCAGCGATGGTCAGATCACCAGCCCCGCCTGCGGTGTCCGTAAATTCAAGGCCGTTGCCTGCGCTGTTGAGTGTGACTTCAACGCCTGCACCTGATTCGTTGATGATGTCGATCAGATCACTGACACTACGTGCCGTCGATAGATCAACTTCGGTGGTTGTACCTGCGGAGTTGGTGATGCTGATTTGGCCTGGCCCGTATTCTTCGGTTGGTAAACGTGCAGGATCCAGATCGTTACCCAGGATGGTGGTTAACGTCGGCGTGTCATAAAAACCAAGATCACCTGCGGTGTCGTTGGACGTGAAATTTCGAAAGACGATGGATTGCGTGCCACCGGTATTGTCCGTCAACCGCAGTGCCGTTCCTTCGATGGATAATGACAATGCCCCACCGAATTCGGTATCAAAAAAGTCAATGAGATCTTGCACGGTTGACAGTGAGTCAAGATCAATATTTCGATTGGTAACGGTTCCCTTGTGGCTGACAACCAGGTCATTGACTGCGTTACCGGTGGTGGCGAGTCCTGCACCATTAAAGAAGCTGCTTAGCAGTGTGTTGCCATCGAGGACTTGCGGGGCCAGTGAGTAGCCCATGGTGACCCCTTGACCACCGCGGAGTGATTTAAGCAGTTTGGAGTTCAATGCTGCGATGACACGGTCACCTTCGAGCGTGCCGTCATTGTCATAGTCTGTTGCAATGAGTCCCAGGTCTGCCCCGGCCTTGGAACTGTTGAGTGCGGTGACTTGGGTTGAAGTCACGCCTGCAGTGTTGTCCACGATTTGAAGGCCGGTCCCATCACCGTTGATCGATGCGGTGAAGTTTGCACCGCCTGCGGCATTGAGCGTGTCGATGACATCGCCTATGGTTGATTCACTGGAAAAGTTCACATCCACGGTACTGCCGTCACGCAAGGTGATTCGCATGTCAGCGGCAGATTCAAAACGCACACCGTTGCCATCGTTAAGCGTTGAAAGCAGTGTGTTTTCACCGATGGTATTGACGGCTGTGCCTTCGAGGGTGTCACTGGCAACAGAAGCCACAAGCCCAAGCGAGGTGGCCGTACCGGTGGTGCCTTGATCAGCAATTGTCAGATTGGTCACCGAGGCACCGGTGTTGTCTTCGATGACAAATTGATCGCCTTTGACAGAGGCGATGACATTGATGCCTGTTGAATTGTTAATGGCATCCAGCACATCGTTAACCGTTGTTGCAGTGCTCAGGTCAACAATCTCGGTGGTGCCGCTGCGGTCAGTGATGCGGATTTTGCCACGTTCGATACCTTCACCACCATTGAGCTGACTCAGTTCAGTATTGGTTGTCAGGCCACCGTCACCAAACTCAAACGTGAACGTGGTGTCGGTATTGGTGATTGGTGTGGCATCTTGATCGGAAAAGCCCGAAGTCACCATTTGTTGTGTCGAAACGAGTTCGCTGACGACGAAGTCATACGTGCCAGGGACTGCTGAGCTTCGACTTGTTGCAGTGAGAATACTTTCGTTGGAACTGGTGACGGATGTTGTGCGGAAGGTGTTGATGTTGGCGATCGAGTCGGATGAAAGTTTCATCGCCAACAGTTTGGTGTTCAAATCCTGGAAGGCTGCCTGTTGCGCAGTGAGGGTTGCGTTACGCGCCTGCATCAACGTGATGGGCGTCGATTCAAGTTCAATCAACTGATCGATAAGCGATGCGGTATCAATACCACTGACAAGGCCGCTACTGGAAATTGACATGGCTTTAACATCCCCTTGTCTGTGGTCTGTGATTGCAACAAACCACGTTCAGGCGTTCGTAAGAACTTCTCACGTTAACAAAGCACCTTAGAAATATCGGTTACCAAACCTGGCAACACAACTTCCATTATTAAGTTATCGACCACTTGTTGATGTGAACTTGAAATCTGCGGGGTGTCGAAAGTCGTGGATTTGGACGCTAAGTAAAGTTTGTACGTACCACTACAAGTTGACCAGACCTTATAAAAATGAAGATTTATGGTTATTTTCCATACCCTCAGAAGGGTAATTTGCATAGGCCCATTTCCTATACTAAGAAGCCTTTTATGAGGACTGTAGACTCAACTTTTGAGATTCTAAAGTATGTCACGTAGGTATGCTTGTCATTTTATCATTCATTTTTGCAGAGGTTTATGTTAACATGCGGCATCACTGGGCTGTCTTGACCCTGTTGCGGGGAAAAACTTCTAACTCGTTAACCTGTATTGATTTTGGGGCTTGCACAGCAAAATAAATGCGACATAATCCTTAACCAAGAAGTACATGGATATTGCTTGTTGCCTCGACAGGGGCATTGAGCAAAGAAACCAAACAATCAGATCGAACGAGGACGACCGTGGGCACAGACGATGTAACAATTTTTGCCCAGCTTAATTCCTGGCAATACAGCGGGCTACACCATGTGATGGGCGTGCTTGCACCGGTAATGGGTGCGCAGGTAATTGCCGCACGTTGTTTTGACGATCTGACACATCCCAATCCCAGTATCGTTGACGCCAGGCAATTGGAGCTGCCTAAGGGGGCAGATGTCGCTTTACAGGATTGGCCCCTGCAGGACGAATCCGTCTTTGGGCTGGTTCAACGCAAGCAACTGACTGATCGTGTGTTTCGTCCCCGTGAAATAATGGATGAAATGACATTCGCTCGTCAGCGTCTTTATCACCCCATCGAGCCGTTCACCAAGGTGGTCGACGCCATTTGCGTCACCGTCACCATGAACACCGGACTCTGGGCCATGTTTGCCTTTTTACGCTGCGGGCAAAAGCCGTTTTTCACTGACGATCATTTCCAGGCTGCTGAACGCTACCAGCCTGCGATTCGTAATGCGATGGTTCACAACCACCGTAATCCTGCACGCTCTGCTGCAGACAATCTGCCTGGCAAGCCAGCTGTTGTGCCAATGCAGGTGAATCAGAACGCTATGTCGCCCAGCGACCTGCTGAGCAAACTCACCCGAACCGAACGTCGTGTCCTTGAGATGCTCCGATCCAATGCAACGGAAAAGAACATTGCAGACAGCATGCATCGCTCACCGCACACGATTCACGTGCATGTCAAAAATATCTACCGTAAGCTCGGCATCGGTTCACGAAAGCAACTGCAGGAAATTTTCGGCAGCGCTTGATTCGCGAAAAACCAGCGTATTACTCTTAAATGATTGATTCACAAAACACCATTGCTTTGGTTGTTATCAATGCGCTGAATGTGTTGTGTGTCTGATTATGCAAACCAATAGAAATCACTTGCCCAGGCGTTCGATGACAGCTTGCAGGTCACTCCAGACCTTCTTGCGATTGTCATGTGTGTAGGATCGCAGCAGATAAGCGGGATGGAAAGTCGGCATGACATCAATCGACGGGCCATCAGGTTTGAGTGCATCGAACGTATGCCATTGACCGCGAATGCGCGTGATGCCAGTTTGGGTGTTGAGCATCAACTGTGCTGCAGGTCCGCCGAGCGTGACAAGAACCTTAGGCTGAATGATGGCAATCTGACGTAACAGATATCCGCCGCATGCCTGAACCTCTGCAAGTTGGGGCGTTCGGTTGTTGGGCGGGCGACATTTGACGACGTTGGCAATGTACACGTCTTCACGCTTAAAGCCCATCGCCTGGATCATTTTGTCGAGTAACTCCCCTGCGCGACCGACAAACGGTCGACCTTGCAGGTCTTCGTTTTGCCCCGGCCCCTCGCCGACAAACATCAACTGAGCAGACGCACTGCCTTCGCCAAAGACGGTTTGTGTTCTTGCTTTGCATAGATCACATTGACGACAGGTGGACACTTCCATGGCGTTCATCTGGTCAAGCAACTGCTGCTTTTCTTCGACTGTCAGTGATTCATTGCCTGCAGCATTGGGGATGCTGATTCGATTCCACAGCGATTCAATGACACTGGTGGCAGGCGGCGCAGGTTTGGGCGATGGCGGTTGATTGGCGAGCTGGAAATTCGACGGGCGCGGCGTGCTTGGCGTTGGGCGTTGCTGACGCGGTGACATGTCACGTTGTGGCTGCTGTGATGGTGCGGGGGCTTGGGGCAGAATCGACATCGGCACAGTTCGCACGCCCATCAAGTGGTCCGTGAGAATGTGTTGACGCAGGATTCGTTGTTGCCGAAGCTCATCCATGTGATCAAACTACCAACAAGTCACCGGATTGGCAACGCTGCAAACATCTCAAATGCTTCATCAGACAGTGTATAAACGTCTTTCTTTTGTTCTCAAAGGCTGTTACCATTTGTCGCATGACACGCAAGTTCATCCTGCCTATTTTGATTTGTAGTCTTTTGCTTGTTGGGTGCTCATCGAGCGTGCCTGTTTCTGAGGGATCGCTTGATTCGCCGGATCCTGCTTCACGGATGTATGCCATTCGTCACGCAGGTTTGAATCGTGATCAAAGCAAAGTTGGCCAGCTTGTGGAATTACTTGACAGTGCCGATCCCGCAGAGCGTTTACTGGTGATTCAATCGTTGGAGATGATCACGGGTACGCGTATGGATTACGATCCGTATGCCCCCGCTCAGTTGCGTGAAACCAGCATCCGTCGTTGGGCGGCTGCGGTTAAGTCCAATCAATTCGTCGCGAGTTCTCAACCATGATCTTTGATGCCAGTGAATACCACGTGCAATTGCGCGTGATCAGTCAGCCTCAGTACCTTTGTGTGATTCGTTCTGCCATCAATGTCATCGGTGGCAAATGCGGATTAAGCAGCACGGAGACCGACCATGTCGTACTGGCTGTCGATGAAGCGTTAACCAATGTCATCCGACACGGCTACAAGGACGCACCGGACAAGTCCATCGACATCAGTATCCGGCCGCTCAATGAAGCTGCTGGCCAGGGCATTGAAATCGTGCTTGATGATGAATGTGAAAACGTGGAAGTCGAGCAAATTCAGAAACGGGATTTAAGCGAATTGCGTCCCGGCGGACTTGGCATTCACATTCTCTACCGTATCATGGATGACGTGCAATATGATCAGCGACCGGACATGCCTGGCATTCGTTTGACCATGCGAAAATTCCACAAGGAACCGGCCAGCTGATTCGGTCCAAATGCAACGAAGGAAAACTGTTGCCAGTCAACAGTAGCAAATGTTATGAGCCAAACACCTCAAATCTCCGGACTTCCCAACGGCGTTCTCGTGGCCATCTCAGGCGACATTGATTACAGCTGTTCATCGCAATTGCGCACCGTGATCCGGGATGAACTGGATAAAAAACCGCAACTGATGATCATCGATCTTGCTGGTGTTCCCTACATGGACTCCTCCGGCGTTGCGGTTCTCGTGGAAGCCTTACAAGCTCAGACCAAAGGCAAACGCAAGCTGGCTGTCTGTAATCTGCAGGAGAAGGTCAAGGGCATCTTTGAAATCGCACGGCTCGATATGGTCTTTAAAATCTACAACTCGGTGGATGAAGCAAAAGAAGCATAAACATGCCGGACAATCAATCCCCGCAAACAACCCCATTGCCCCTCAAACCGTTGGACATGCTCGGTCGCGGTGGCATTGGTGTGATCAAAACTGCAAAGAGCTTCCTGGACTATCTGGGCGGTGTCTGGATGTTAATCATCAGTGCCGTGCGCTGGGTTTGGCGGAGTATCGTCAACAAGAAGATTCGATTTGGTCGCCCTGCTTTGTATGTCCAATTGGTTCGCCTTGGTGTGCGTTCCATTGGCGTGATCGTCTTGGTGAGTTTCTGTATCGGTTTGATTCTCGCTTTGCAGATGGCGCCCCCGCTTGAAGAGTTCGGGCAGGTGGAGACGGTTGCCAACATTATCGCCATTGCCGTGGTGCGTGAACTTGGCCCGCTGATCAGTGCGATTGTCCTTACCGGTTTTGCAGGTGCTTCCATTGCAGCCGAAATTGGCTCAATGGCAGTGAACGAAGAAATCGAAGCCCTCGAAGCTCACGCGCTGAATCCGGTGCGGTTCCTCGTCGTTCCCCGACTCATTGCAACGGTGACCGCCCTTGTGATTCTCTCAATCATGGCAGACCTCGTCGCTTTGACAGCAGGTTTTATCATGGGCGTGACCAAGCTGGAAATCCCAGCAGCGATTTACATCGACAACACCATCAACCAACTCGACCTTGCAGACTTTGGCACCGGCCTATTCAAAGCTGGCGTCTTCGGCTTACTCGTCGGGGCGATCTCCTGCTTCAACGGCCTGAAAGTTTCCGGCGGTGCAGCAGGCGTCGGCAAAGCCACCACCAACACCGTGGTACATTCCATCGTCGCCATCATATTCTGCGACTTGCTCTTCACCGCGATTTTCTATGCTTTGGGTTGGACGTGATCTGAGGTTTGATTCGGGCGCAACGTTTCAAGACCAATTAGCCACAGATGAACACAGATAAAGACATTTTGTCGTCACTCCCGCGCAGGCGGGAGTCCAGTGATATGTGCAAGCGTCAACTGCATGACACTGGATTCCCGCCTGCGCGGGAATGACAAACTAAAAAATCTGTGTGTATCTGTGTTCATCTGTGGCAAAATCTGCCTTGAACACTTGTGTTAACACATGGCCAATCACATCTCGCCGTTGTTGTTGAGCACGCGGCTCATCTGGCGGAGTGCCTGGCGGATGCGTTGTTCGTTTTCGACCAATGCCATGCGGACATAGCCTTCGCCCAACGGTCCGAACGCGGCGCCGGGGGTCATGGCCACTTCGGCTTCTTCGACCAATGCCATACACATGGTGTTGGTGGAGCCTTCGTATCGGGCAAGGTGCTCCGGGTTGACCTTGGCCCAGACGAACATGGTGGCCAGGGGGCCGTTATCGCCTTCGACTTCCCAGCCAAGACGACGCAGACCGCGGACCATGACGTCACGACGTTCCTGATAAATCCTGGCCTGGGCTTCGACGAACTTATCGCCTTCACGCATGGCAAGGATGGCAGCGATCTGAACCGCCTGGAAAATGCCGTAGTCGTAGTAACCCTTGATGGTGCCCAGCGCTTTGACCATTTGAGCGTTGCCACAACAGAAACCGATACGCCAGCCTGCCATGTTGTACGGCTTGGACAGCGTTGAGAACTCCACACCAACATCCTTGGCACCATCGGCCTGAAGGAAGCTCGGGGCTTTGTAATCTTCGAAGCAGGTTTCGCCATAGGCAAAGTCGTGGAGCACGATGACTTCATATTTCTTGGCAATGGCGACGACCTTGTCGAAAAAGGCAAGGTCAACCGTCATCGTCGTCGGGTTGTGCGGGTAGTTGAGGATCATCACCTTGGGGCGCGGCGTCATGGTCGTGAGCACATGTTCAATGCGTTCAAGAAAAGCATCGTCGTTGCCCAATGGCACGCTGATGGTGCTAGCACCAGCCAGGATGACCGCGTAGGTGTGAATCTGGAAAGCAGGGTCAGCAACGATGGCCGTATCACCAGGGCCCAGCAACGCCAGACACATGTGGCTGAAACCTTCCTTGGAGCCGATGGTGGCGATCACTTCGTTGTCCGGGTCCAGATCGATATCCCACTTGCGCTTCATCTTCAGTGCAAAGTCACGACGCAGGTTGTAGATACCTGCGGAGGCCGAGTAGCGACCGTTGCGCGGATCCAGGACAGCTTCACGGATTTTGTCCACCACGGGGTCCGGTGCTGCGTCCTTGGGGTTACCCATGTTCAGATCGATCACGTCATAACCGGCTTTGCGGCGTTCGTAGATCAGGTGCTTAAGCTGGCCCAGGACATAGGGCGGGAGGCGATCAATACGGGATGCTACTTGGATTTTCATGGCTTTACGCGTTCCAGGGGCAGGTTTCTTCGTTGACGCTGCCAACTCATGTTTAATTCTCGATCCAGAACCACCACATCGGTCTGGTTTAGCAGGGTCGAAGCAAGCTGTCGCATGAGCATCTGCTCGACATCGCGACGGACTTTTTCGGCCAGGGATGCTTTTACATCGTCTAATGTTACCGACTGTCTTGGGTTTTTGCTCAGCAGCTTCAAAATGGCGAACCCATTTTCCAATGCAACCACGTCACTGATCTGCCCGACCTGCAGTCTGCCGATGGCTTTATGCAGTGCTGCGGGGTAACTGGGGTCGGCTGGTGAGATGGGTTCGAGCATGCCGTTGAAGGCTTTGGACTCCTGGTTGCGGGAAAATTCCTGAACCAGCTTGCCGAAGTCCTCGCCCTGTCGCGCCCGGTTGAGAATTTTCACTGCCTGGGTGGGATTGTCGAGCATGATGATCTGAATGACGGATGTTGGGCCGAATTTCAGTTCATAAGCCTGTTTGATGGCAGCCTCGGTGACGTTGACTTGCCCCTGCACCAAGTGTCTCAAAGCAGCCTGGCGGAAAAGAAAGTCCTCAAAACGATGTTGCCCCAATCCTTCACGTTGGCGCAGTTGGGCTAAAAGTTGTTCGGCAACCTGCGGATTGTCATGCAATGATTTGACGAAGTCGCTGCGTTCAGCGTGGATTTGATCCTGAGTGATGAGGGTTTTTCCCAGTTTTTCCCTGAGTTTGAGCGTCAGGACTTTTTCCGCCAGGACCTGCCCGCCAACGGCTTCGATCATCGCCGGTGTCAGATCAGCCAGACTCAGACGCGCATCACCGACCTTGGCCACCGTTTGCAGAGGTGAACTCGGGGATGCTGTGCTTGCTGAGGGTGTTACAGCAGGCTGATTTACGTTAGACTGTGTGTCTGGGGCAGGCTGCATGATCGAGAGCTTTTGACGGTTCGAACTGCAGCCAATAAGTGTCAAACACACGAGTAGGCACATGGGGCAAAGCTGTTTCATGTTGTGAAGCTAAACCGACCATCGCCTGATGTCAACGCGCGGGAACCAAAGCTCTATGAATCAAACGCAATCGTCACATGCTGGCACCGTCCTGTGTCCCTATTGCGGGCACCTGCAAGCCTCAGGCGCAGAGCGCTGTGAAAAGTGCCAGGGACTCTTTGAGCCGTTATCTCGGATGGCAACGCAAATTGCCATGGGGCCCTGGTTCATTCGTGACGAAAATATGCCCTACGCACCGGGCTGCAGTTTCCAGATCATCAAACGTAAAGCTCAGACCGGTAAGCTCACTGCCCAATCCATCATCCGTGGCCCGAGCACCCATCAGTTCTGGATGCATGCTGATCAGGTGCCTGGCATTGCTCACCTCATAGGCGTCTGTCACGCCTGCGGCCAACAGGTCAATCCCAACGAACGCATCTGCCCTTCGTGTCATGCGACTTTTGACACGCCTGATACGCGTAATGAACTGGGGTTGCAGTATCCAACCGAAGAAGCCACACATCAGGCACGGATTCACCTGGAACAACTCAAGAACGGGCAGACGCCGACCTCTGAACAAGTAAGTGACTCCCAGGCTGCTGACGCTCAAGCGATAGCGTCTGCCGCATCGTCTGTCACGCAGGCACCTGGCCCTGCTGCATCGGAACCGGTGGCAACACCAACTGCGCAATCTCCGGTGAGCGAACCTCAGCCCGCCGAGCCAGAATCACCAAGCCCCGCACCGGATATGCTTGACGCGGTGATGGGTACGGTGAATCAGCCCAAAGTGGATACCGCCATCGGCATGGTTACACAGTCTGATGCGGCAGCTCCCATCGCTGATGTACCACGATCAACCGACTCACCGGCACCGGCAGCCAAGACCGCAGCACTCAACAAGCAGGCGCAGCATTTGTCCATGACTGTCATCATCATGATTGTCTGCATCGTCGTTCTGCTGACCTTGATCGTCATGCTTTACATGGGCTCACGTAAGCCAGGCGGCGTTACCGGCAAGACCCCCATCCCACGCGAACTGGGGACGACCGGCGCGCTGCGTGAAGACACCCTGCCTCAAATTGATGAAAATCAAACGCAAGCCACGCAGGTCATGCCCGATCCCGTGGGCCCGATGAGTCTGCATCAGGTCATCAGTGATGCACGTGAATTGGAACAAAACGGCCAGACCGCCAAAGCGCTTGCCAAACTCCGCGAGTATGAACAATCTGCTGAGAATGGTAAGCTGGAGTCTGATCTGCAAACCGAGATCCAACGTATTGAAAAGAAAATTGCCCGCGAAAAAGCGACATCTTTTTTCGGGACAAGTGAGTAGTTAAGGAGAAGCGACTAGGGACTAGCGACTAGGGAC
>JBICHS010000121.1:0-2958 GCA_043101135.1 Phycisphaeraceae bacterium JB051 | reverse complement strand
CTGCTCGAAACGCTGGGCGGTATCCACGAGGGTTTGCCCTAATTCATTCTGCTGTTCATTGGCCTTAAGCCACACATCAAAGCCTGCTTTGTAGGCCAGACCGTCAGCTTTGATCTTGGCAACGGCTTGACGATCTGCCGGTTCTTTGAGACGTGCAATCAACTCATCACAGACCTTGACAATTTCCGCTACCGTCTTGTCATTTTGATCGATTAAGCTCTTGTCGAAAGACTGCATGTATTTGATGACTTCAACACGACAGGTCTTGGACAACGTCAGAAGACTTGATGTCGCTTCGACAGTCCAGATTTTGCTGTGTTGGGCCTCCTGAGCATTTTTGATCAACTCAGTGAGTTCCTGCTTCTGACTCTTGGCCAACTGTTCACATTCAGCGACAAAAGTACGTGCTTTTCCGACCATGGCCTGATCAGCGGTGTTCTGCATTTGCTGTGTCTGAACCCAGCCAGCCAATGAACCAGCATATTTTTCTGCTTCAGTCTTGGCTTGCATGATGCCTTGGCGATCCGCCGGATCACGGAACTTGGCATGCGTTTCACCGATCTGCGTGTAGATTTTCTTGACGGTTTGAGCATTGCTATCAAGCGACTGTTTGTCACCAGAACGCATATAGACCAGATGCTGAATACGTGCTTGTCTGGCGTCACTAACCAATGTGCTTGTATCATTGGCTTTGTCAACGATATTTTCAATCTTGTTGACCGAATCAAATCCGATGTACCCCAGTATTCCTGTGAGTGTGAGGACAAGTGCGAAACCAGTTGCGATTTTTTTCCCGACAGTCATTTTCCCAAACATGATGTTTATCCCTTGGCGGAAGTGTTATTGTTGATTGCCCCGAACGTTATGCAGCGGCTGCGGGTGTATTGGCAGCACCGTTATTTGTGGTTTTGACGAGTTCGTTTAAGTCCATTGCTGAGAGGACGCGCTGAATATCAAGCAGCATGACGACGCGTTGACTGATCTTGGCGACGCCACAGATGTAGTTCATGCTCACATCCGCACCGATGCTTGGCAGGTTGTCGATCTGTTCTTCCTGGATATCAAGCACTTCGTCGACTTCATCAACGAGGATGCCGATCTGGATGACCATGTCTTCGTAGTTCATTTCGACGACGATGATGCAGGTGACTTCGGTGTCTTCCTGGGCTTTCATGCCAAACTTCTGACGCAGGTCGACCACGGGAATAATCCGGCCACGGAGATTGATCACACCGCGGACGTACTCGGGCGTTCTGGGAACATGCGTGATATCCATGAGTCCGATGATTTCACGAACGGCAAGCAGTGACACACCGTACTGCTCCTGACTCAGATGAAAGGTCAGATACTTGCCGACCAAGTCACGAACGTTGGTTTGTGTGATTGTTTTTTCCTGTTCCGACATGTTGCCCTCCCTGTCATTGGGCTTGGCGTTGAACGCCTTGAATTGGGTTAATACTGAATGTGACCTTTGTCTTATTTATGTGCTGACAAGACGACACAAGCCCCGGTCTGCACCCATGCAGTCGGGGTTCATCAAGCTTTATTCTGGTACAAGTCTCCAAGTGTTTTTCAAAAAAATGAATCGGCACATGCCACTGGTCAATCCCTGAAGAAACAGAGACTGCTCCCTTAAGTGTCCATGCCCGGATCACCCGCCGAAGTAGTTCATCGGTTGTAAAGGAGAGTTACTTAATATTGTCGATCTGCTTTTTCAAGATTGAGATATCAGACGTTGGTCAAGCGTAAAATATTTTGGTTACAATACGGATCAGCACAGCGCTCGTAGCTCAGTTGGATAGAGCAGGGCTTTCCTAAAGCTCAGGTCACAGGTTCGAACCCTGTCGGGCGTATTAAACAAAGCCCCGTAAGTCAACAACTTACGGGGCTTTGATTCTTTTGAGGGGGCTTGAAGCATTCAGCAGGTGAACACTGTTTGAACATCGTTTCATTACTGACCGGTTCAATAAAGCTCACATCTGGGAAGTTGGCATGCGATGGCTCCACCGCTGAGGCTCATACCCTGATCAAGGGTGTCCGGGAGGTTGATACAACAGCCAATCAGGGCCCGATAGCTGATTTAGCAGCCAGGTTGCGGGTTTTGACCGCGTGCGTTTGGAGGCATGTACTGCGAAAATTTCACGCTTGCCGGGGTTATCCGGAACATGCGCTACTTGCTGCATCGCGATTCAAACCGATTGCTCATCTTCTGTTTGCGTCAAACGCCAATTGAATTGCCCTTTTTGATCATCATGATTGTCGAGCAAGGCCGTCAACCAAGGCTGTTGGGTTGCAAGTGACGAACCGGCTTGCGGGACAACTGACATGCTTGCCTGCTGGCTCAACCATGCCAACGCGACGCGATCGACCTGGCTCAAAGATGCGATGTCGAACGGATCGCTGCTAATACCTGAGACTGCGATAAATCTGGGGGGCGTGCTCTGAGCAACGATGACAACACCATCATCACCCTGCCCCTCGTTCCCCTGGTTTTCACTGGCTAATGGACGTCGCACATCCACAAAGACAATATGCGTATCCGACTTGCCCCATGCATCGGTGACCTCATATCGGAACCGGTCGCGAATTTTCTGCCCTGGTTCCAGTGCGTCAAACAAACCTGAGGGGTCATAGTGGATCGTGTTGTCATCGTTGATGGTAATGCTCGCCCCACGTGCCGTCGTCTCACCGGAGAGTTGACTGACGAACAGGGAATCACCATCCGCATCATAGTCATTGCTCAGGACATCAATGTCCGTGGCTTGTTGATAGTCCACAACAACGAAATTCGGAGCAGCCTGCGGTGCGTGATTGGGATCGAGCATCCCCGCGTCCACGGAGGCATTCTGATGCGAGCTGGCAATCGTCACCTGCGTCTGGCCGGTCTGCGTGTGAACATCACTGTCTCGATCCGCAGCCATGGTTTGGTGTTGCAACGCAAAACGGTAATACTGAGGC
>JBICHS010000120.1:0-3430 GCA_043101135.1 Phycisphaeraceae bacterium JB051 | reverse complement strand
CGCCTTGTTCCTTGCCATCGGCACAGGTGGTGCTGGCTCAATCCTGCTCTTTGCCTTTACATCGTTCATGGCATTGCGCGAATTCATCACACTCACCCCGACACGCAAAGCAGATCATCGCACGCTTTTTTGGGCCTTTTTCATCATCACCCCGATCCATTACTACCTTTTATGGAAGCATTGGTATGGAATGTTTTCGATCTTCATCCCGGTGTACGCTTTTTTGTTTATCCCATTGCGCATTGCCATCGCGGGTGATACCGAAAACTATCTTGCACGAACAAGCATGATCCAATGGGCTTTGATGATTTGCGTATTTTGTGTCAGCCATGCCCCTGCCTTACTGATGCTTGACATTCCAGGCTATGAGGGACAGAACATCAAGCTTCTCATGTTTCTGATCCTCGTCACGCAACTGAGCGATGTGTTCCAATACGTCTTTGGCAAAACGCTGGGTAAACATAAAATCGCCCCCAAAGTCAGCCCCAATAAAACATGGGAAGGCTTTGTTGGTGGCATTGGTACGGCTGTGGCAGTGGGAACAGGACTGTGGTGGATCACCCCCTTTAATCCGCTACAAACCGCACTGATCGCATTGAGTATCACGCTGGCAGGATTCGCGGGCGGACTTTGCATGTCAGCCATAAAACGCGATCGGGGTGTCAAAGATTTTGGAACCATCATTGAAGGGCATGGCGGCATGCTCGATCGGATCGATTCAATCTGCTTTGCA
The DNA here is from genome assembly GCA_043101135.1 of Phycisphaeraceae bacterium JB051. Lineage (GTDB taxonomy): Bacteria > Planctomycetota > Phycisphaerae > Phycisphaerales > Phycisphaeraceae > UBA7800. The sequence goes on along the minus strand of JBICHS010000120.1, from coordinate 2,697 downwards.
GCCCCGATCTACTTTCATATCATTCGATATTTCTTCACGATTTGACGCCCATCCCAATCTCTGCGTGATTAATCTCAAAAAACATTTTGATCAAACAATCTGGCTTTTATCACGCAAAATCAGGGGATACTCGTGACTTAACCTTTTTTATTGCGTATACTCAATTACACGAGGTCAAGCATGAGTGAATCGAAATCGCAACCGGGTGAACCCTTTTCTGATGTCGCAGGTCGTCTGATTCGACAAGGCGGGCCGCCGCTGTATCGGCAGGTGGGTGACATTATTCGTGAGAAAGTCATGCGTCGGGAGCTGGCGATTGGTGATCCGTTGCCGCCCTATCGTGACCTTGGCAAGATTTGTGATGTGAGTGAAATCACGGTCCGCCGGGCGATCGCTGACCTTGTTGCAGAAGGTTTGCTTGTCAGCCAACGTGGCAGTGGCACGTACATTCTCAAGAGCCCCAGTGAATCACCTGCCATCCGCAATCGCAGTCGCAAAGCTGCAGGCAGCGATGGTGAGTCATCCGAAAGTGACATTGATCGCTCAACCTTGCCGGTGGGGATTGTGGTCACATCGCTGACCGATGGTTACCCGTTCATGTCACAGGTGATTCATGGCGTGCGTCAAGGCTTGGGTGAAGCGCACGCGTTACAGTTTTTTGAACAGCCACCGTTCACCAGCCTGACAAGTTTGCCATTGGATCGTTTGGCAGGTGTGCTGATTCACTCACCGGTGAATTTGCAATTGGTGGTGCGCTGTCAGCAGTTGGGCTTGCCCTACGTGCTGATGCACAACGATCTGTCGGACGGGTTCAGTCACTGCACCCTCATTGACTATGCCCAGGCAATGCTGCTTGCGATCAGTCATCTGGCCAATCGTGGGCGAAAGCGCATTGCCATGGTCACCGCTGCGACCAACCGATTCAGCACACCGAAAATGATGGCTGGTTACTGGATGGCATTAACGCATCTTGGTCTTGAAGCACCGTCACTGCCCATCGTGCATGGTGGGTATGGCGAAGATCATGGCTATGAATCCACGCATCAACTGCTCGAACAACCTTCGCCCCCAGACGCGATTGTTTATGCTTCAGACTATCAGGCGCGCGGCGGCCTGCGTGCTGCGGGTGAACGCAACCTGCGTGTCCCTGATGACCTTGCCATCATCGGCTCGGGCAACATCCTGGGCACCAATGTCACGCCGATCGAGATCAGCACCATCGACCCGCACTACGACCGCATCGGCAAGACCGGCGCAACCGTCCTCCGCCAACTCATCGAAGGCAAACAGTCCGAACCCTTCTGCCATGTCGTTGCACCGGAACTGATCATCAAGCAAAGCAGCTAACGCCCAGCATCACTTTTTCCCTGCATTTATCGGAATTTTTGAACATGTACCGCATTCAGCGCCTTGGCCATGGACCGATCATCACTGCTTCAATGATGCCCGAGGACATTGGCAACAACATCAATGGCCCGTCACTGATCCGCGTGCCGGATTGGGTCTCTCAACCGCTGGGCAAGTACTATCTCTACTTTGCGCATCACGGGGGCAAGTACATCCGCATGGCCTATGCCGACCAACTCACCGGTCCCTGGCAGATTTACGAACCCGGTGTTCTGCAACTGGATCAAACCATTTGTTCGCATCACATCGCCTCACCGGATGTGCACATCGCCCCTGAAAACCAACAGATACGCATGTATTACCACGGCCCATTCGACGGATCACAACGCTCGTTTCTGGCAACGTCCAATGACGGCTTAAACTTCACATCACAGACCAACAATCTCGGCCCGTTTTACTTTCGTGTCTTTGAACATGAGGGATATCACTACGCCTTTGCCAAGAACACGAACATCGACACCGTGCTATTGCGTAGCAAAGATGGCGTAACGGATTTTGAGCAAGGCCCGCATTTTCTACCCAACGCAAGACACACCGCAATACTCAAACGCGGCGATCAACTGAGCCTGTTTTATTCGCGATTCCGCGATGCGCCTGAACATATCATGGTCAGCAAGATGTCGCTGCAAGACGATTGGCAAAGCTGGCAACCCGGTGTACCCGCCAGCGTCCTCAAACCTCAAACAGATGATGAAGGTGTCAACGAACCACTCATCCCATCCCAACCCGGTGCAATCGCAGGCAAGGTCAATCAGTTGCGTGATCCTGCGATTTACGAAGAAGACGGCAAGGTGTATCTGCTTTACAGCTGTGCAGGTGAACACGCGATCGCAATTGCGCAGTTGTTTGAGGATTAATAAACAAGACCATTTTTAACCACAGAGGACACAGAGAGCACAGAGCTCCAAAGACAACGCATACCACCGTTCATTTCGTCATTCAAGCACAGGCATGTCGCATGTCATGTCACTCGTGTTAGCAAGACACATGAGGGTTGATGTTTTAAGTTGACACATATCTCGACAAATGAGCACCGGGTGTAAACCCGGTGCCCCTTGGATCAACGTATGCACAACGGGCACCGGGTTTACACCCGGTGCTCAACTTTCAACCAGGCCCCTGCGTTGGAAGGTGGAAACTGATCATTTAATGCTCATCGCTTCAAGGCAACCGAGCCAGGATGGCTCGGCTATGTACACATCACCGGGCACACACATCGCGCTGTATACATCTACCCGGCACACACATAGCCCGGTCATCTTGGCCGGGTTTCAAACCTCACATTGACAC
>JBICHS010000119.1:0-3760 GCA_043101135.1 Phycisphaeraceae bacterium JB051 | reverse complement strand
CCCTCGGCGGGGCATCGTCCCACCCCTTGTATAGCAGACTCAATGCTGCATCACGACGCTTGCCCATATCCAGCTTGGTTTCCACGATCACCGATAAAAACAGCTGCATCTCACGGACGCGAGCCGCTTCCTGAGATTGGGTTGCCGGGTCGACCGCAACAGGTGGGAGCGACGTCGCTGGGGGCACAGCCGTATCCTGAGCCAACGCCGGGCTGATGACCCAGCTGCCCATGACGATCCCCGTGATGCAGGCCCGTTTGAAGCTGTGATATGTTCGTTGTTTCATGGTTACTTCAATTTACCGACAACTGGCTGTCGGGTTGCTGTGCGTTTATCGAATCTCTGCCGCTGCAGGGTATGCGACACAACATCCCGGGAAAATGCGTCGCGCTAAACCGCAAGCGGTCTGCTAGTCCCTAGTCCCTAGTCCCTAGTCCCTAGTCCCTAGTCCCTATACAGTGTATGATACTCATATCGGCAAGGCTTATCTCATCGGTGGAAAATCGGTGCAGGTTGGCGAAAAATCGTACACTTTGCCGATAGGACCAGTAATCGATCAACGTCATGTGACGTCACATCGGGACGCTTTCCAGGGCAGGATCCGTCGCCATGAATGAATGGTTCGAAGCCGAGCAACACGCCGAACAGGCGCACAAATATTACGAAGCAGGTCAGTGGGAAAAAGCACTCAACGCCCTGCAACGTGCTCTGTCCTGCAATCCGGCTCAGGCCGAGTGGCATTACGGCCTTGGATTGGTCCTTGAAGAACTCGAACGCTACGAAGAAGCCACCGTCAGTTTCCGTGACGCTTTGGCGCTTCAAGGTGACGACATTGACACCCTGCTTCATCTTTCACGCTGCTATCTTCAACTGGACCGCCCGCGTTCTGCCATCAAGCATCTGCAGACGGTCAACCAGATTGATGCCGACTGCGAAGCCGGCTATTGCTACCGCATTCTTGCCTACGCCCAGCTGGGTGATCACGACATGGCTGAGCAGATGTTTTACATGGCTCGGCAAATCGAAGAGGAATGTCCCAACTGCTACGACCACATCGCTCAGTCGTTGATTCAGGTCGGGCAGTTCGACAAGGCCATCTGGTGCTGGGAGCAGTGTCTGGAAATCGACCCGCATTTTCCCGACGCCTACGCGAACCTGGCAACGACCTACTGGAACAAAGGTCTGCACGCTCGGGCGCATTCCTATTTCCTCCGCCAACTGCGCGAAGACCCCGGTGATCTTCAAACGCTGGTGAACCTGGGTATCCTGCTTTCAGAAATGGGCAAGCACAACGAAGCCCGTGAAAAATTCAAACATGCCCTGGAACTCGACCCCGCTCAAGCGCAGGCAAGACTGCATCTGGGGGAAATCTCCCTGATGGCGGGTCACCTTGATGCTGCGGAATCCGAATTCCAGGTTGCCCAGCGACTGGACGACACCCTGCCCAGCGTCCGATTGGGGATGGCTCGCATCGAGACACGCCGGGGTAATCTCCAGCACGCCCGACTGCTCTTGCGCGAAGAGCTCAATCTCAACAATCACACCGATCAACAGAAAGTCGACATCGCCCGCCTGATGGTCGAACTGCGGATGGCAGAGCCTGCGTTGAAGCTGCTCACCCCCATCCTGCATGAGTCGGCTCTGACGCTGGATCGCCGGACCTTAAGCCATGCGTATCTGACACGTGGTGTCGCACGTGTCCTGCTTGATGATCGTGGGCATGGCATCAGTGATCTGAAACTGTCTCTGACTTTCGATGGCCACAACACGCTGGCGATGCACAACCTGGTCCTGGCATACCTTGAAATCGGTGAGATTCGCAAAGCCAAATTCTGGCTGATCCAGGCATTGAAGCTCAAGCCCAATAACGGGTCACTCAAGCAACTGCGTCTGCGCATTCTCATCACCGCGGTGACCCATCATTATCACAAGTTCACCCAACGCATCGCCCAAACCTTCCGCCGCATCAAACCACGCTTTTTTGCCTGATCAAGGCATCACGATTTTTAAAGTCAGCCCCTTGTGCGTCAGGGAGCATTTTCTCACCATTGTTTTTCCATTGGCGTTAATGGTTAGTTTGTAGTCCCCCAGAAACCCACGGACGTTGATTGCGCCATTATCGTTGGTCTTGGTTTTGACATCGGTCCACCATTTGCCGAAGACCAGATCTTTGTAGGCTTGACCATTGGGTTTGATGGACCAATCCTTTCGGAACAAAGCGCGGTCGGGTTGCCAGTGTGAACCTTCCCAGAACCCCCAGAACAGGAAGCTGACCACTTTGGGATGGCTAAAGCAGATGGTCAAATAGTCTCGGGTAAAAGCTGCCTGCATGGCTTCATCGACGCCGGAGAAATCAAATTCGGTGATCTCCAAATCCAATCCAAGTTTGCCAAAGCGTTCGAGAGTTTCATAGACCTTATCAATTGGCATGCCCAGTTGACTGAAGTGTGACTGAAACCCCAGTGCGGTAATGGGAGCACCTTTGCCCAAGAGCATCCGTGCATGCCTCTCGAAGGTATCCACCCCGCCGTCCATGGAACCGGTCGTGGTCTCGTTTAGCGTCAAACGAATATTCGGATCAGCTTGATGTGCAGCTTTGAACCAATCGGCCATCACTTCAACATCCAGATTCTTAAACACATCGTTATGAGATTGGGGTTCGTTGACCACATCCCATGCCATGACCTGCCCGCGCGTCGCGCCAACCGCATCGTGAATATGATCAATAACACGGCGTTTGAGAGCCTCCGGGTTATCAACGATCAGAGGTATATCCTTGGGCATTCGCAGAAAACTGCCCCACACCAGACAATGGCCGCGGACATCAATATCGTTGGCATTCATCCAATCGAGTGTTGCACGGATCCCCTTCCAGGCTTTGGGGTTTTCCCAGGCGGTCCATTTCATGGCCCCTTCGTCCACGCCGATGTTGAAAAGTTGCTTGAAGGTTTGGCGATACCTTGCAGCGTCTTGTGTTTGAGCATTGTTGCCATCAAACCAACGGGTGTTGTAGACACTACCGAAAGCAAAAGCATGCCGCGTCATCTGCACATGAACGGTTGCATCGTCAACAGGCTGGCCGTTTAGATCCACGATTTGCAGCTCCAAATCGCCTTTGCGGTTCTGCTCAATGCGTTTGGCCGCCTGCGCACGCCATGGCGCGTCAGCAGACATCCCCATATAATCCATGTCCGAATGGGGCAGCGTCTTGGGATCGACTGATTGCTTGAAATTAAGAAGACGCAGCCCGCCTAGTTCAAGCGTCTGCTTCTGGCCACCAAGTCGGATGGCAACCTTGCCTTTACCAGCAGGAAGGGCCTGGCGCGAACGGACGGGAATCTGAAAGTGTGTCCATTGCTTGCCAACTTCCTGTTTCATCCAGATAATTTTTTTCCAGGGTTTGAAATTCTGTTCCAGTACCAAACGCACCACGCCGTTTTGGGTTTGGTGATCATCACTGCCAAGTGTTCGCACCCACACTTCAAAATACAGCGTATCGTCAATGTCAATATCACCCATTGTCTCACAGACCAATTGGATATCGCGGTCATATTCGGGCTTATTCAAAATTTCGACATGCAATGCTTTTTCAAACGGCATATCCTTGATATCGACAGATGATTGACTGGCCTGCCCTCTGGATTTACCGTCAATTGTCGCGTTAAACAAGGCTTGTTCTGCAAGCAGCGACTGCCCACCTGAGGGAAGTTTGTCCGTTTGCTTTGCAAGAACCGCACTGCCAGTCAGCATCAATACCATT
>JBICHS010000118.1:0-3987 GCA_043101135.1 Phycisphaeraceae bacterium JB051 | reverse complement strand
ATTGCGACATGAACAACGCAATAAGGACCGCCAAGAGGTTTTGCGATCCGCTGCCTGATTTTTCAAAAAACAAATGATTCGACCAAACCGGCGTCATGGTGCAGCATCTGCACGGTGACGCTTTTTTTCTGTCTTCAGATCATCTGACAGCGGCAGGAGAAACGGCTCAAGTCTTGCGATGGTGCGGTGACTAATGCCGGAGATGTCATCAAGTTGTTGAATGCTGGTAAAGGGGCCATGCTGCTGTCGGTGTTCGATGATGCGATTGGCGATCACTTTGCCAACACCGGGCAAGAGCATGAGATTGCCAGCGTTGTCCGTATTGATGTTAATCAAAAAGTCCGTGGTGATCGGCTGGATGCTGCGTTGATCAAGTGTATTGCCTGTTGCTTGAAGGATACCCAATACCATTAACAGCATGACCATGATCATGGCCAGGACAATGGGAAGCCTACGCAGGATGACGCGTTCAGCTTGCAGAGCCGGAGGTGGCGTTTTCGGTTCGGACATTGGCCAGGTTGCGTCTGAACATGGTCAGTCGTTTCAGAGCGGGTTTGGGTTGCATGGCTTCCTGAACCAGACCTGACAACGGCAGGTCCATATCCATGTGATCAATGACGGTGGTCCAGGTAATCGTTTCAACAAACGGCTTGGAAAGCGCGATGTGCATCATGGCATCAAGCCACGTACTCTGCACACCAGGGGTCCAGGGCTTACGCCAGTAGCCACAATCCGGATCGATCTGCTGAGCCGTATCGGTTATGGCAATCATCTCTTCGCCAACCATGCCACTGGGCACGCCAATGACCAGATTGATCGGGCGTCCCATCGGGGCAAAGTGATCCAGGAGATTGCTGATCTGCATCAAGTCCCGAATGTGCTGCCCATTGACAGATTGGCCCATGAGCATCTTGAGCGTAAAGGCGTCGAAGTTAATACCGCCCTGAATCAGCAGATCCGCGTACATCATCGGCGGGATGGATCGCTGATTGTTGGCATAGTATTCGCCAAACGGCTCACGGATCTCAATGAGCACACGCGCGTTGGGCTGAATCTTTTTGACCGCCATCGCTGACAAACGTGTCAAATCCATGAGCTGGTCAAAGGCAACCGTGAAGTGATTGTTGACATGCAGACCGGAGACGACGTTCCATGAACTGATTCGGTCTTTGAAATGATCAACGACCTTTTCGATGTGTTCGTAAACCAGATCGCGAACGGTTTCGTAATCGTGCTCCCAGATGAATAGCCAATCAGGCAGGTTGGCTGGCTCAAAACTCACCAGCGGTCCGGCAATGACAGGTAATTCGCGAGAGCGTGCCCAGTTGACCCATTCATCGAGCACTTCCCATTGGTAATCACCTTCTTCCGGAGCCAGGACTTTCCAGGGCATGGGGACGGTGACGTAATCAAAGTGCGTGTAAATCGCATCGCGCAGATGTTGGTGCGTGTTGTTGAGTGCCACACCGGTACCAACCACGTGACGCGGCACCGAGCCGGTTGTTCGACGGCGTGTGAGCAGCAGATCGGCATGGGCGATGGCCAGTTCTTCACTACCGTCGATGGATGATGCCAGTGACTGCATCGCCAGGTCGTATGCTTTGCCGGGGTGATACTTACGCAGACACAGCGCTTCAATGAAACACGAACGCGCCTTATCCATGCGTTTGGCAACGGGATGTTCGGCTTTGATGTCGAGCATGCCCCAGTCTTCAGACTTGTTGTAAAGGGTCATCAGACGATGACGTGCCAGTTCAAGGCTCAGCAGGTACGGTTCTTCACGTTCAGGTAAGAGACAGGTCTGAAGGGTCAACGTGCCACATTCACCCGTGGGGATCTGCAGCGCAAGTGCACAGACACCCGACTCACGTTTCTGACAGAAGATGACACCTTTGTCAAAGACGATTTCGCCGCGCATGGCATTACCATCTGCACCCAGCAGATAGGCATTGCGCAACGGGAACTCCGCTGCAGGTTGTTCGTCCTTGAAGACCTGAAATTTGAGCATGCTAAACCTATCGTACTTCAATGGGCAAGTTCTCCCCCGACACGGTACAGATTATCGTGTAAGAAGTTAAAGAATGCAAAGCCTATTGCGCATTTGTTCATGACAGTCACAATGAATGTTTGGGATGGCATGTCACCGCCTGATCCGACAGGTGTTTTCCCAGTGCCTGAAATTCGGCGTTCTGTTGCGATTTATCTGCGTACATTGATCGGCCAATTCGAAATTCACAGGCAACCTGACTATCCTGTGATCTCTTGAAATTCCGCTCAGACAGGACTTTTTGATATGACGCTTGATCCACACTCCCTGACGCACGAACACCCTTTTGATCCCACCTACGGCTATGAACTCGACGATCTGCTGGCAGTGCAATCACCCGAGCAACCCCACGGCTTTGAAGGGTTCTGGGCCGAGAGCTACCAAAAGGCACTGGATCACAAGCTTGAATATGAAAAGATCCAAACGCCTCAGGACGACGATCGCTTCACGTTGTACAAGGTCATGTACGCAGGCATTGATGGCATGACCGTCGGTGCCTGGCTTGCTGTCCCCAAAGGCGAGATCAAGCGAGGGCGTGTGCAGGGACATGGCTATGGCGGGCGTGAGTTTCTGGAATGCAAGGACATTGCTGAGGGTGTTGCAACCATCGCGCCGGTCGCTCGCGGGTTTCATATCTCTGCAAACGAATCTTTGCCGATCAACAACGAGGGACACAAGCACGTGATCATCGGCATTGATCATGTCGAAACCTACATCCACCGCAAAGTCGTCCAGGACATGTGGATCGCACACAGCATCCTACTCGCGGAGTTACCTGAACTTCAAAACAAAGTCGACTATGAAGGCGGAAGCTTCGGCGGAGGTATGGGCGCGATGTGTGTGGCATGGGATAAACGCATTCAATCCGCTCATCTGCATGTCCCAAGCCATGGCAACTACCCGCTGCGTCTGACCATCCCCTGTGTGGGCTCACAAAACGCAGTGACTCATTACTACCATTCACACCCCGGCGTGCTCAAGACACTTGCCTTTCACGATGCAGCGATTCACGCACGGTATATCACCGTGCCCACGAGTTTCACCTGTGCCTTGTTTGACCCTGCCGTGCCACCACCCGGCCAGTTCTCCGTGCATAACGAAGTCAAGCCGCAGTTGCGCAAGCTCTTTGTGATCACTGCCGGTCATCACGACTACCCTCAAGCCGATGCCGAAAATCAGGCCGGACATGATAAAGGGCGTGCATGGCGTATGGAGCTGTTGGGTGTGACGGTATAATCATTTCGTCATGCAACAACCGACCGGGGATACAAATCATTCAACTGATCCGAAGCCAAGACGTCTTACGCTTCGTTTCACTGTTTGGCAGTTGGTACGATGCCTGCCTGTGAGCATCTTACTATCTCTTGCCATGTTACCAATCGTTTCATCCATCCCATCGAAGCGAGGCGATCTGGTTTGTGGTTTTATTTTCCTTAGCTCATTGGTTCCTGCAGTGTTCAAATGGATTTCAGAACTCGCAGCGATCAGGCTATTTCTGATGCTGATGGGATTGTTTCTTGGCGGCATCTGCTGGTTGGGGCTTTATCGCATGGCTGTCTCGAGTTTTTCACCAGACATCAATACAACACAGGCCACGATCACACATTGGGTCAATGCTGGCACATTACTTGTCATCATGCTTGCCTTCATGCTGTCCCACGTTCTGATGTATATCAGTTTTTCAATGCGTCCATTTCCCAAGCCAACGATCGACACGGCCCCAAAGTCACAACTGTAATTCGACTTTCCGGGGCGTCTTTACACACCATATCTCATTTTTTTTCGCGCCTCCCCCCATCTCCCCAATTCTCCATTTTTCAACCACTTGCAAGCGACTGAATCCGGATCAGTTGCCTTGCTGATTCCCAATCTTGCAAAAATCTCGCAATTTGCTCTGGCTTTTTTCTCGTAACAGGTTACATTAATTCATGCATCGAATT
>JBICHS010000117.1:0-5140 GCA_043101135.1 Phycisphaeraceae bacterium JB051 | reverse complement strand
AGCTTGGTGCGCTGGCGCTTGACGAAACGATTGACCCACTGCCAATGATGTCTGAACTGACTCCCCCGTCCCGAGGTTAGATGCGACGGCCAAGGCGGAGGTGGAAAACGACACACGGAGAAAGTGTGGCCCCGGATATCTGCACTGAAATGAACACCCCAGAATCAAAAGACACAGTACGGCAATTATAAGACTGAATATTGTTCAGAGCAACCTTAAACCGGAACAAAACGGCTTGTAAACTCTCTTTTACCTGACGACCAAAACAATTAAAAACAACTGTATGACAAGACCTTAAAAAAACGGACTTATCGGCAGGATCGCATCGATGAGTGATAGCGATCTGAATGAAAGTCTGCCATTGCCACGGGGATGGTACAACGCCGAAGGCGAATACCGTTTCATGTGGTTGTGATAACTCGAATCGGCGCACCCTGAACCCTTGTGCAATTTAGCCTGCAATCGTGGTTTATCTGGATCAAGTTCATCCTGTATTTGGCCGATTCATGGAACATGAGTATGCCAGGAGCTTCCAATGAATGATAAACCGCTTGTACTTATTGCCGACGACGATCCCGATATGATTAACCAGATCAAGCTGGTCTTTAAGCCCGTGATTGATCAGGTTCAATTGATCATTGCCAGCAATGGTGTGGAAGCGGTGACCCTCTGCCGATCTGAAAAACCGAGCCTGCTTTTACTGGATCACGGCATGCCCGGGATTGACGGTTTTACGGCTTGCCAGATGATTCGGAACATGAATCCAGACCACGAGATGGATATTTGGTTTATTACCGGACTTGTCGATGAAGAAGACATGCCGTTGGCCATGGAAGTGGGTGCCGACTGTCTGATCAGTAAGCCGATCAACATCCCCCACCTGCGTCACATGATCGTAACGCATCTTGGCTTGGAGATCGCTGAAGATTCATCCAGCGTGATTGACCTGACGGATGATGATGAAGACTCTGCTTCGGAAGCTGCTTGATCCCCTCATTTAGATTGATGACATATCTGCCCACCTCAGCCCCATTCGCACAAAACTCAGTGTTGTACGCATTGCACACCAGCCATTGGGCAGAGTAGCATATGCGTTTTGCAATTGCTGGCAGCAGCTGGCTTGTGAGTGGATAACTTTCGGTGTCGAACCTAACGAATACCCCCAATCAACGTCGCTGGCAGGAAATGATTTTCCTTGCCATGCTTGCCGCATGCCCGCCACTTTCAACAGACATGTACCTGCCTGCCATCCCGACCATCGCGGAGGATTGGCAAGTCTCACTGAGCACGGTGAACCTATCACTGGTGCTTTGGTTTGTCGGCTTTAGTGTTGCGCTACTGATCAGCGGACCGCTCTCTGACCGACATGGTCGCAAGCCGGTTTTATTGGGCGGGCTGGCACTCTTTACGCTGGCATCACTGGGTAGCGCACTGAGCCCGAACGTATACGTGCTCATCACCTGCCGCATTCTCCAGGGGATCGGTTCAGGTGGACCATCTGCCATGTGCCTTGCAATTTGTCGAGATCGGTATGAAGGTCTACAACGCAAGAAGGTGCTGGCGACGGTGAGTGTGCTACTGACACTGGCGCCGATGCTCTCACCATCCATCGGCACACTGATGCTCAGCCAATTCCAATGGCAGGCCATCTTCTATCTCCAGGCAGGCTTTGGTGTGCTGCTGATTTTCCTGAGTATCTTCCAACGCGAATCGGCAGAACAAACCATCGACACACCGCTATTCAAACTGCTCGGTCGATACGGCAAGCTCATGGGCAATCGCAACTACATCCGCAGCACCGTTGCCCTGGGCATTCTCATCGGCCCATATCTTGGCTATGTCGCGATCGCGCCCATTGTCTATATCAATCTCTTTGGACTCTCCGAAGGCTGGTTCAGTTTCTTCTTTGCTTTCAACGCGATCCTGTACATGATCGGGGCCATGTGCAGCACACGGGTCAGTCATCACGTTGGTGATCATCACCTGCTCACGGCATGCATCATCGGCACCGTCATCGGGGGCATCGGGATCATCTGCATCGGCCACCTGTCACCCTGGACATTTGCTCTGACCATGGGCACGATTACCAGCTGCTTTGGGATGACCCGCCCCATCAGTCAGCACATCATTCTCGAACAGGTGCAAACTGATGTCGGGGCAGCTTCGTCCATGCTCGTGTTCTTCCAGTTCATCGTCGGCGCCATCTGCATGACATTGGCAGGATTGGCGTGGCCATCACCGATCATGGTGTTCGGCATCATGGCGGTGAGCTTTGCAATCGTGGTGTTATGCATGTGGCTGGCGATCAAAAAACAGCTGCACAATCACGAAAACCTTGAACCGGAAAATCAGGAACCGCCGGAAATCGAAGCGTGTTAATCCTGCGGGTTTTCAGGTAGTTGATCCTTCAAGCGATCAAGAATAATGGGAATCGCAGGCGGCTGCCTGGTCGTGCTGATCACGGGAATGGTTCGCAGTAAAGTACGGTGATTGGCTTGCACGACCACTTCGTCTGTGACACCTTCCAAATGTGCCGACGTCATGGATACACAGCCGTCACCAATCCCATTGGTTAACTGCTCGATGGTTTGGCTGAATTTCTGATCGTTCTGACCATCGTTTAGTAAATCCGCACACTTGGCTTCAAAGTCGCGGACTTCATCCATATTCACGGGGCTTGCATTACCGACGATGCAGGTGATGGTCAGGTCCTTGGGATTGGGGCGTGCGTTGAGCGTGGTGAGGAATTCACTGTTAGGCAGCAAGTCGATTTTGGCTTCGCCTGCACCATCGAACACGGCACCAAACAACAAGCCATCACCTGAAAACGCACGAACGATTTGATCACGAATTTCACCGACGAATTGGAAGTGGGCAAGCCCTGATCCGTGATGCGGCGTGCCGACGGTGACCAGACGCTTGGCTTGCGGATAGCCGGTGTATTTTTCGTTGGTCAGAACTTCACGACTGACAAGCCCCCCCATGCTGTGTGCTACGAGACTCATGGATTGAATGCCGGTCGCAGGCAGCTTGGCAAGATGCTCTGCAAAAAGATCCGCACTCTGGGCAATGGGCTGATCATTGGGATAAACAAAGACCAGAACAGTATGCCCTGCCTGCTGCAATGCGGGAATGAGTTCATCCCAGATGTCACCCGGCTCATCCAGACCATGCACCAGGATCACCACGCGATCCATTTGAAACGCGTTTGGTAAAGGCGCTAACACACCTTCAGGACGTAGTGACCATAAGCCGTTCTGAGCATAGGCCTGACTTGCCAGATCAGGGAACCAACTTTCCATTTTCTCCCTGAAATCATGGCGAATTTGTTTGTCTTTGCGGCGTAAAGCAAGACGATCCACACGCATGACCAACAGCGCATCCGTTGTCTCAAACGACACCACGCCGTCGGTCAGTTCGTTTAACGTTTCAAGCTTCAGTTCACCAATCGGGCCGGTCACCGGAATCTTCATATCCGCACAACGTCGGCGGACCATCTGACTTTGAACGTCCAGCCAATCCAGTAACTGCCCCAGCAGATCACCAAGCTTCACATCACCCGACTCCAAAGGCAGACGAACTTCACTCACCAACGAGTTGTCAATGGGCGACGTGGTTGGCTGTCCCTGCACACCGAGCGTGGATACGAGCATCACACAAATGGTCAGCCATTTCGTGATGGTTTTGAATTGTTGCATGTCAGTACCTGTTGTCAGAATCCTTGCCTGCTGAGGTTTTAATCAGCAGTGTCACCCAGCAATTGTCATCTCACTATCATACCGGATTCAAATCATTGCCGATGCATCAGACATGTCAATGACCTGTAAAACACGGTGATTAATCGCGAGCTTGGCAGGTGTATCGCCAAGTAAATCACCATCCATCTGTATCGCGACAGGCCCGCGTGACACCAACTCCAACTCCTGAGATTTGCCCATGATCACATGCTTATGATTGATATGTCGCCCCATCTTCACCAGCATCAACAGACGCAACAGATTAAACCGCCCCGGCTTTTTCCAAACCAACCAATGCAGTAAACCATCATCCACCTTCGCCTCAGGCACGAAGTTCAAACCTGTTGCATAACGATTGACATTGAAGACCAAAACTTCATAGCCATCATACTGACGACCATCGGCAATCAAACTCAGTCGCGGGAAACCATACCGCCAGATCGACTTGAATGTCGGCTTGGCATAACTGTGATGCTTCACACGTCGTTGCCCATCAGGCGTCCGACGCCATTGTGTCACACGCTTGACGACATCCGCATCCAAACCACACGAAACCATGATTGTAAACGGCAGCCCGTTGACTAACCCCAGATCCATCGGCTGAGTCTTCCCCATCGCAACCGCCCGAGCAATGCGGTCTTCGCCAACTGTAAAACCCAACTCCTTGGCAAGCAGATTCTCATTGCCCAATGGCAAAATGGCGACCGGTAAATCGCGACATAACCCCGTCACCCCTGCCACCGTACCATCGCCTCCAGCAATCACCAGGCAACGGCAGTTGGCTTTCCATTCCGCATCTGCCAGACATTGGGCTCTTGCTTTGAGATCCCACACGGTTTGGGTTTGAATGTCATGTTGATGCAGCGCATTGATCAGTCGCTCGACACGCGCGCGATTGTCCTTTGCCCCGCTATAAGGATTACCCATGATGGCCACGAATGGCTGTGAACTGCCCTGCGAATCAGACATGTGCAGAATTGTACAGACTGCATGTCCTTGTGGTTGCTGATGATCAGCATGGGATGCAGATTCGAACGAAATCAACGATTTTTTAAAACTCCGGCCAAGTGGGTTGCAAGACAATGAGAATGCTGTATGATGTGTGACTCACATATGGATTGCGGGGTAGAGCAGCCTGGTAGCTCGTCGGGCTCATAACCCGGAGGTCGTTGGTTCGAATCCAGCCCCCGCCAATTCATTGTAAATAAAGGACTTGCAACAATTTGCGAGTCCTTTTTTTATGGACTTTTGGCCCGTTTGTACATTATTTTGTACATTACTTTCGAAGGTCACATAAAAAGTAAGGTTCCGGCCAAGTACACCCCTGTACAAAATTAGGCGACGGCTTTATTGGCTGTGTTTTCCGGCTTTTTCCAGTTGGCCGGCAGCAGGTCGTCGATTTT
>JBICHS010000116.1:0-3075 GCA_043101135.1 Phycisphaeraceae bacterium JB051 | reverse complement strand
GCGTTGCGCGTCAGCGACTTGAAGTCATTGAAGACTTACGAAGAACCCGCCAAAGTCTCGAAGCGATTATTGACCATTCACCGTTGCCGATTCTAATGCTTGATAGTCGCAATCATGTGAAAATCTGGAACAAAGCCGCAGAGCATATCTTTGGTTGGACTGCTGAGGAAGTTGCTGGTGTGCACATACCAACCATTCCCAACGATCGGCGTGAACAACATGAACAGTTTGCAGATCATGTTCGACAAGGTGGTGTGCTCAACGGTGTGCTGATCAAGCGATGGGGCAAGGATGGCAAAGTCCTGGATGTTCAAACCTATGTTGCACCGCTGATGAGTGAAACATGGGAATACGAAGGTTGCGTGGTGGTATACGTCGACAAGACCGAATCACTGCGGATTGAACGTGAAGCCAATCAATTGCGCCAACTGCTTCAGAACATGATCGATTCCATGCCATCAATCCTTGCGGGCCTGGACATGAATGGCAACATCACCCACTGGAATATGCAGGCTATCAACGCAACGGGACTATCGGCGGACGCGGTCAAAGGCACACACGTTGCGGTTGCGTTACCAATGCTTGAATCACATATCGGTGCCATTCAATCTGCTTTGGAGCAAAACAAAATCATTCAGCAGGTGCGTGTGACATGGCAAGTCGATGACAGCAAGGTCACCTATGAAATGACTGTTTACCCGCTGGTCGAAGAAGCCATGCAGGGCGTCGTGGTTCGCTTGGATGATATCACCGAGCAATTGCGTCTGACAGAAGCGGTCATTCAAAGTGAAAAGATGATGTCCGTCGGTGGTTTGGCAGCAGGCATGGCTCATGAAATCAACAACCCGTTAGCAGGGATGATGCAATGCGCCCAGGTGATTGAAAATCGTCTGACCGGTGACATTCCTGCCAACATACGTGCAGCCGAAAATGCCGGGACAACCATGCAGACGATCAAGGCCTATGCGATGGCAAGAGAATTGCCGGACCTGTTACAGGACATCAACGAAACCGGCTCACGTGCAGCGCGCATCGTTGACAACATGTTGCGATATGCACGAAAAGACGAAGGACTTTATCGACGCATCGACATTAACAGCATGATGGACAAGACGCTTGAGATTGCCAGAAGCGATTACGACTTGAGAAAACGCTACGATTTCCAGGCAATTGAACTGATTCGTGAATACGGCGAAGACTTGACTCTGGTACAGTGCCAGGAAACTGAAATTCAGCAGGTCATCCTGAATCTGGTAAAAAATGCAGCAGAAGCGATGTGGATGCATCGCGAAGAAATGTCGGAAAAACCCAAGTTAATTTTGCGAACTTTTCAAAAAGAGGATGACGTATGCATTGAAGTAGAGGATAATGGACCTGGTATCGAGAATGCAGTGTGTCGGCGTTTGTTTGAACCCTTTTTCACGACAAAGCCGGCAGGGGTAGGAACAGGGCTGGGGCTAGCCGTTTCTTCTTACATTGTGTCCAACAACCATGGGGGTTGTTTGGATGTTCGTTCCGAAGTTGGACACGGTGCATGTTTCGTGGTCAAGCTCCCCGTTGCCTGGAAAGCAGGACAGGGATGAACGATACGACCTTGCTAATCGTCGATGACGATCCGGCAGTGCGTAAAAGTCTGGTGCGTTTCCTTGAGGACAAAGGATACGACATCATATCTGCTGAGAGTTACGAGCAGGCCATTGCACTCTTGGGCGATCACTCCCCCCAGTTGGCAGTGGTAGACATGCGACTTGCAGGCAACAGTGGGGAGAATGTGATCCTCGCTGCACATGCCATGAAGCCAACGCTTCGCTTTCTAGTGTACACCGGCTCCAACACGTTTGAAGTCACCCCCGCAATGGACAAGGTTGGCATCAAACCCGAAGATATCCTGCATAAGCCTGTCGAATCGCTGTCGGTGATTCAAAATGCCATTGAACGAATTTTGACTCAATCAGAAAATGGTGGTGACGCGTGACCGATCAACAAGAACCGATGCTGCTGGTCATTGAAGATGACCTGACATTGGCTCGATCCATCAAATCCTACTTTGAAGACTATGAATACAAGGTACTGCATGCTGCTGATGGAACCGAGGGGCTGAATCTGTATTTTGAACATCATCCGCATGTCGTCATCACCGATCTGCAACTACCGGGGATGGATGGCATTGAAATTCTCAGCCAGATTCACGCAGACAATACAGATATACCCGTCTTGGTCATCTCCGGATCAGGCACCATTCAGGACGTCGTCCAGGCCATGCGTCAAGGTGCATGGGACTATCTCATCAAACCCATCAGCCAGATCTCCTTCCTGCGATACTCCGTTGAAAAGGCTTTGGAACGCGCTCGTCTTGTCAATGAGAACCAAGCTTATCGTGAGCATCTGGAAGAACAGGTCGCCAAACGCACCGATGAGTTGAATACGGTGAACAAACAGATGGAGAATAAAAACATTGCACTGCGTGAAATACTCGGTGCTTTGGAAGACGAGAAAGATGCCATCGGGCAGAACATCCGCAGTAATGTCGAAAAGATCATTCTCCCCCTGATCGCCAATCTACGTGTTCGGATCAACGAGGACGAACGCAAGCAACTGGATTTACTCGAATCACATCTTCAGCAGATTACCGGCCCATACAATGAGTCGATGGGCGAGACGGCCAGTCAGTTGTCTCCCATGGAATTGCGCGTCGCCCTGCATATCCGCCAGGGGCTCAGTGCCAAGGAAATCGCTCAAATCGAGAATATTTCAGTGGACACCGTCTCGACACACCGCCGCTCCATTCGCCGTAAACTGGGGCTCACCAACGCCAAAATCAACCTGATGACGTACCTCGAGACGCATTTGGACGTACCTTCGGGCAGTTAGCAGATATTTTCAAAGCATTTTTTTACTTTTTTTCGCCATTCCCCAGAGGGGCAACCTGCATTAGCCCGGCTTTAAGAATTTTTCTAACATACACTTACAGCACCTCTGCTCACAATGGGTATGTTCTATACCCATTCCCCCCCTGATTTTACCCGATCCCCGACATTTGAATTTATGGTTAATTCCCGATGATAGTACCAGATC
>JBICHS010000115.1:0-2800 GCA_043101135.1 Phycisphaeraceae bacterium JB051 | reverse complement strand
GGCGGTGAGTGGCGGTGATGTGCCAACGGTTGATGGCCATGATAACGTGTCGACGCTGAGCTTAAGGCAGTTTTATGACGAAGTGGCACGACAAGGTGGCTACCTTTTCCGCAAACACGACCCGCGTCCAGGTTGGCAATGCCTTTGGCAGGGCATCCAACAAATCAGACATTACATTGATGCCATCGAAAAACTCGGAATGCAATTGACCAAGAGTTGTGTATAAGGGAAAGGCGTGTCGACGCGGGGATTCGTCGAAGACGAAATTTAAAACCATGTCCAACCAGCAATCTCGAAATTATTCTCGTTTGATTCCGTCCTGTCCTGTGTGTGGGAAAACGGTATTGCCCTGGATTGCTTTGCAGGATGACAACACAGCAATTGTATGTCGCGGTTGTAAGACTCAGCTGCGAGCTGAAGTGAGGGGATCGAGTTTGCTGTTCATGTTGTTCATGCTCATGTCGATTCCAGCGTGGATGGTGTGTTCACTGGTTGGATGGTTCAAGTTCTGTCGCTGGATGAATATTGGTGGCCACGAGGAATTGGTTGTTTTTTTTGTTGGAGCGGTACTATGCCTGGTATGGTCCTTAAGTCTTTGGCCATTGAGTTCGTTGTATGTCTGTAAAAGCATCAAACTCTGGGAGCCGCATTGTCGAAAGTGTGGCTATAACCTCAAGGTCATGACAGATGACACTTGTCCTGAGTGTGGCATGGTGTACGACCCGGATTACCAGCCGCTGATGACGCGTCATGTGTGCCAATTCGACTTGACCCGACAAGCAATCAAACGTTGTTTGGTGTGGACTGGCGTGCTCTTTGTCATCCTCTCATTGCTCAACGGGTTTTACAGCATGGTGACCGATCAGGCGGTCCGAGCGATTGGATATCCAGCAACCTATTTTTCCTCTGGTCATCTTGATGGGCAGGTGGTCCAGGACTTTTCACTGGGCTTGATGTTGTGGGATATGCTGATTTGTTTGGTGATCGCCTGGCTTGTCCAAACCGTTTGTTACAACATTCAATTGAGAAAGCATGCTGGCGTAGCGGATATGAAAAGGTGAATTGCATGTCGGAGAATACAGCGAACAACCAACTTCAATTCCTGCCGCGTTGTCCTTGTTGTGGGGCGAAGTTGCCGGTGGGTCGGATGCTCACATTTGATACCAAGGCGGTGTTGGTGTGTCCGTCCTGTGGGAAGCAGTTGCAGATCGACATGAAGATGACGATCGCGGATTGGCTGATTCAGACGGTGATTTACGCGCCGCTGCTGGTGTATGGATTAGACGTATCGTTGTGGTTGAGTCGGTTGCTGCCTCAGTTACAGGTGACGCTATTCGTGCTTTGGTTCATCACGTTGCTGGTGGTGGGGCGGGTGCTTTGGCGGGTGTTTTGTTCGAGCATCAAGCCCTGGCAGCCGCGTTGTCTGCGATGCGATTATGACCTGCAGGGCTTGGATCATTATCAATGCCCTGAGTGTGGCAAGGACAATGACCCGAAGCAGTCTTGGAGCCATGAGATTGGCATCGCGCGGTTTGGCCGATATGTGCTTGGGAGCACTTTGAGCCTTTGGGGGCTTTTTGCCATCGTGTCACTGGTCGGAACTTATGTGCATAAAGGCATGATTCGGCCTACGGGCTTCCCGTTTGGCGTTGTGGCGATCCTCAATCGCGGCCGTGCGATGAGGTTGGGAGGCGGTGGTAAAATCGCTTCATATGATTGGCAATGGGCACAGATGTGCAATGATTTGTCAGTGTGTTTGCTGCTTGGATTTCTGCTGGCGTTGGTGCTGATGCAAAGCTTCATTGACAGGCAGAACAAAACCGCTGATTGAAATGTTAGATTACTGTTAATTCCCATTGCTGGGTTATCGGCAGGGCCTGGGCAATAGCGGTTTTCATGACGTCATGATTCCCATAATTCATTGTGTTTCCGCAGAAAACAGGCCATTATGTCCTGAACCCATTTCACTGTGTCCTGTTGATAGAGGGTTAGATTCTCAACTCTGACTGGCTCCTCATATTTTGCTCACATTTCGCTAACAATGTGAGGATACCTTCTTGTGCGTCTCGAACGAGAAGAAATTCAAGGAGCAACAAATGTCCAAATTCCGTTCAATCGTTGCGGCCGTGTGTGCCGTGGTCCTGATGGCAGCACCTGCCTTTGCACAGGTGACCGTCGATCCCAATCTGCCCGATTACACCCCGGTCTCCGGCGTTGTGGGCAACATCAAGTCGGTCGGTTCCGACACCATGAACAACATGATGACGCTGTGGGCTGAAGGTTTCAAAACCATGTACCCCAACGTTCAGGTTGAAATCGAAGGTAAGGGTTCTTCAACTGCACCGCCTTCACTGATCAGCGCCACTTCCAACTTCGGCCCGATGAGCCGCGCCACCAAGAGCAAGGAAGATGACGCATTCGAAAAGCGTTTCGGCTACAAGCCCACGCAGCTTCCCACCTCCATCGACATGCTGGCTGTGTACGTCCACAAGGACAACCCCATCAAAGGTCTTTCCTTCCCCCAGATCGACGCGATCTTCTCCAAGAGCCGCAAGCTCGGTCTGGCTTCCTCCATCGACAAGTGGGGCCAAGCTGGTTTGCAAGGTTCATGGGCCAGCGCTCCCATCAGCCTTTACGGCCGTAACTCAGCTTCTGGTACCTACGGTTACTTCAAGAAGCACGCTCTGGGTAAGGGCGACTATCGTGACTCCGTCAAGGAACAGCCCGGCAGCTCTGCAGTGGTCCAAGGCGTTGCTTCCGACAAGTACGGTATCGGCTACTCCGGCATCGGCTACAAGAC
>JBICHS010000114.1:0-10684 GCA_043101135.1 Phycisphaeraceae bacterium JB051 | reverse complement strand
CAAAACCAAACAGGAATAACGATGGATACGAATGGACCAATCATCCGAGAAAAATCATTTTGCCAAACTGATCACTTCCAGTTGAGTTTGTCTTTGAATGTGGTGGGGGTGTAGATCTTCAAAGGGGACAAACTGTCTTTGCTGGAATACACTTGCTGCCACTCTGATGCTCTGATGTTATAAAACTGGTTCCAACCAGATGCACGATGCGACATTATTTGTGTCACTGTCCACGCTTTAACACCTTCCTCTGTGATCGTCCGCTGCATCGACATTGGTTGGTAGAGGAGTGTTTCAGGTTCAAAGGTCATGCCCAATGTCTTTGACAAGAGCGTGTCAGAATTCACATACCCATTCAGATCACGCCACGATTGTGGCACTGAGAGCACGTTGTAGCGTGTGATTTTCCAGTTCATGCCTGTGACAAGCATGCCAGGAGACGCCTCATCGCCTAAAGGTTTGGGATCTTGAGCACCAAACTGTGAAGTCGTTCCCCACCACAACCGTCTCCCCGGCAACGTCAAGAACTCTGTCCAGTCGTCCACGTTCTCTGTGATCAACGTCTCCGGATCATCTGAGTCCACCACGTTGTAGCCGTCAGGCGTGCGGTAGGTGACGGTAACCAACGCGTCACTGTATGTGATCTCGCGGGGATTGGGGTTCGCTACAACCTTGCCCTCATTATCAAAGAACGGGGCGATGGCCACGCTGGATACGCGGGCAGCAATGTTGTACTTGTACGCGGCCCCTAGCCCCTTCTTAAACTGCTTGGCCAGTTTATGACGCTGCGACCACTTGCACATGAGCTTGCGGGTGACCTGAAAACCCGTTTCGGTGTACTGCTCGGTGGGTGAGCCGGGAAGTTCTTGATATTCGACGGTGATGGCCATAATCGTTCTCCTTTGGAGGGGCTTGAAAAAATGGGCTGGCCCCACAATGGGGCCGAGCCCTGAAGAACGATCAAGTTGTGTGCGGCGTCAGCCGCGAGAAGTTTGTTTGAGGGGCAAGGCAAAGTTCGTTCTTCGCCCGGTGGTTGTAGAACGCGAGGGTAATGTGTGGCGGGGCGGTGTCAGGATGATGGCGGTAAAGGGGTTGACAAAATATGCCGATGAGTATAATATGTACTCATGCATGTGGTCAGTATCAAACGGTTGCGGGAGTATTGGGGGCAGCATGAGGATGCCAGAATTGGTCTGCTCGCATGGCACAAGATTGCATCCAAAGCAAGGTGGGAGGACATCAATGATGTTCGCAAGTCACTACCAACAGCTGATGCGGTGAAGGCAAAAAGCGGTGCAGTAATGACCGTGTTCAATATCAAGGGTAATCATTACCGTTTGATCACGAGCATCTATTACCCCGGCCAGCAGGTCTATATCAAGATGGTTTTAACGCATGCTCAATACAGCAAGGATCAATGGAAGGAACAGCTATGAAAACAAGCGCAAAATCACAACGGCCAAGTGCTCTGCCCAAGACCTTTGATGGTCTGGTTAAACGCCTGTGCCCCCATGTAATCCTTGACGAACAGGCTTACGAGAACACCATTGAGATGATGGACGCCCTGACCAGCATCCCGCAGGATAAGATCACCCAGGGACAGGCAGAGTACATGCAGACACTTGGAGTGCTGGTTTCTGCTTATGAAGCGGAGCACTATAGCATGGGCGATGAGAAGCTTAGTGCCGGTGAGATGCTTGAGTTCCTGATGGATCAGCACGGTATGAACGCTTCCGATCTTGGGCGTCTGCTGGGCAATCGTGCATTGGGATCCAAGATCATGCGTGGTGAGCGAGAACTGAGCAAAGCCAATATCCGCACCCTATGCGAGCACTTCAATGTGTCATCAGATGTGTTTGTGATGGCGGGGGTGTAAATGTCATGAAGCAAATTCGCAGATCAAAAAAGAAACTAACCACACAAAAAATCAAGGTATTGAAAGAAACTGCGCAGCAGATTGATGCCAACTGATCACTGCCCAAACCCAATCGCCACATTCGCAGCGACACCTGCAGCAGCCGTATTCTTCACCACATCTGCCAGTGCCTTGTTCGTCTTCTTCGCTTCATCAACCAGCGACTTGGTGTGATCTGCGGTCTTCTTGGCTGGATCATTGGTGTTTGGATTGATCGCCGTCTGGATGCGGTTGAACATGTCGGTGAGACCGACGGTTTGGATGCGTAAGCCACCACCATCTTGTTGTCGTTGTGCCTCAAGGAGTTGGCGTGCCTCGCGAATCTGATCTTCTGATGCACCTTCACGTCGCAGTTCATTGACACGTCGTTCTATCTCTGACAGGCCTGACTCTTGGACATCAATGCGAAGTTTGGCGATGTAGTCTCCTACGCTCAACCGCTTGAGTTCCTTATTGAGTTCACGAAGACGATTCTTCTGATCATCTGTCGCGCCTTTGAGGTTGGCCAATGCCATTTCATCAGGATCACCGAAGTAGGATACCTGCTGCTGCTTTTCACCAATCAGTTGCTCGATGTTACGGGCGCGGAGTTCGTTGAGCATTTCCCGGGCCTGTTTCATCTGCTCAGTTGCCAGATTCATATTTTGCAGGTCAAAGATTTTCAGTTCAATGTCGTCCATCCCGAACGTGTCGATCTGACGCTGCAGGTCGTCGAGATATTCATCACCCTTGAGACGACGAAGTTCATTCTGAAGTTCAATTAGTTTCTGGACTTGTTCGTCGGTCGCTTTGCCAAGCTTCTTCATCGCCAGAAAATCAGCCAGTAGGATGTCATCCTGCGACATGCCGTACTGCTGAACCTCGGTGTTGAGTTTTTGAAGTGCTTTTGTCAGTCTTTCGACATCTTTGTCAATGCCTGCAGGCGCACTGGCCATCTTCGTTTTGAGTTCATCAACCTTCTTTTTTACACCATCAAGGCGCTCTGAGAGTTCTTCGATCTGACGGGCTTCAAGACGCCATTGGCCTGCTCCCATCTCTCCAGCCTGGTCGCGTGACAGAATACTGTATTGCTTCAAAGCCTTAATGCGTTCTTCAAGAGCTGCTGCAAGATCTTGGTTGGCTTCCAATTGCTTATCCAGGCTGTCTGCAGATTCGACGCCTTTCATGGCATCAGCCAACATTTTTGCAGACTTCGCAGAGCGTTCCTGAGCGATCTGCAGGTGCTTGACCTTGTCATAAACCAGTCCAGCATCATCAGCCAAACTGATCAAGACCTCATCAAGCCCTTTGCCTTCGGCACGGGCCTTGAAGAACGCAGCTGCCAACCCGAGAATGACCAAAGTCAAACCTGCACCCACGGCAACTTTCAATGCAATCACAGCGGTGTTGACCGTCCACAATGATGCGGCGAATGCTTTGAGTGAAGTCGCGATTTGCTTGGTGGCAATGATCAGATCGGGGAGTGACTTCTTGGCAAACATCAGCGATGCGGCCTGTGCAGCGACAATGGCTGCTGTCAGACCCGTGAAGGCGCCAGCCAGAACAACGATGGCAAGCCTTACCTTGTTCACTACACCACGCAGACCTTCACCACCGAACATGAAATCGTAGATCCATCCGGCTGCACCTGCGACGGTCTTGGAAAATTCGCGGAGGATCTGAACGGCAGAACGCAGGGTTGGGATGAAGATTTCTCGGAAGCCTCTAAGCTGTTCAATCGCTGCTGAAAGTGTTGACTTGAGGTTGAGTTCCTCCATCAGAATCTTGCCAAAGTCCCTGAAAATATCCTTCATTGCCCCCTGAAACGTACTCCACAAGCCAATAGCGGACTGTGACTGTTTGGCCATGAGATTAAAGAACATCCCACCTTCACTCGTCAGATCCGCAAAAGCGCGTTCAAGGTTCTTGAATCCAACTTCACCCGAACTGACCAGGTCACGTACTTCACCTTCGGTCACACCAAATTGTTTGGCCAGTTCACTGATGATAGGAATGCCGCGTCCGGTCAGTTGATTGATGTCATCCATCATCAGCCGACCATTGACACGTGCTTTGCCGTAGATGTCGGTCAGGTCACCAAGCGGGATCCGCAGACCTGCAGAGATGTCACCAAGCCGTGTAAGGGTTTGGGTGAGTTGATCTGTCGGTTCTTTGAACGCAATCAAGGCGCGTCCAGCTGCAATCACCTCATCGGGTTCGAATGGTGTCACATCACTGAATTGCTTGAGATCACCAATAACGCGTTTGGCCTTATCAACCGATCCGAGCATGGATTCAAATGCAATCTCGGTTTGTTCCATATCAGCAGCAAGCTTGGTGCCAAAAGCACCTGCGGCAACGGTCGCAGCTGATAGTGCAGAGCCGATGATCCCACCAATCTTGGCAACCGGTGCCAGATAGGTGCGCATCATGCCACCGATCTGCCCCAGTGATGAGGCGAGCGGTCGTGTGTTTGCTACCAGATTTATTGCAGCTTCACCGATGACGGGCATGATTACAATCCTTTAGACGCTGCAAGCATGTCTGCGATGCTCTTGTACTGCCGACGTCCACCAACCTGCTTGTCACCGCGTGACGCGTAGATCACGGCCTGAGCCAATGTCAGACGGCTGATTGTTTCCGGGGACCAGCCATAGACGTCACTGAGGGCGACGAAGAGTTTGGCGATGTCAGTTCGGCCGGATTTCCCGGCTGTGTTTTTGGGGCGTCATGGCCAAGTGTCGGAGCCGAAACTTTCATCAGGTTTTCAGCCACTTCTGTGAACTGTTTGATGTTTGAAAGCTTGTTGACCACCTGCTCACGCGTGATGGCGGGGTGATCATGACGAAGCGACAGATACACTAGGTGACTTGCACCTTCGATGGACTGCATCATGCCCATGGCTTCGTCTGAGTCATAGGTGATGCGGGACGCGGCATTGATGGCCTGGCCGGTCAATTCACGCTTTTCCGCGGGATCAAGCCCACGGGAAGCGTACATGGCATTGCTGATCACCTTCTGGCGTACCCAGTTTTCAAACTCACCCAGATCACCAATGGTCAATGGACGCATTTTGAAGGTATCGCTACCAAGCTGAATTTCGATCGGGGCTGCAGTCACAGCAGATAAATCACTCATGGTTTTCTCCTTGCCTTGGAGTGAAAGTTGATGATTGATTACGGGGTCACGTCTTCGAGCACACGGATCGTCACCGTCGCGTCAGATCCCGAACTGTTGGTGATGTACAAGCCGGTGATGTCAGTACTGAACGGATTGCTGAAGTAACCTGAGACGCTTTCCCACATCAGCGGGATACCAGCCTTCAGGGCAATGGTGTCATCAGGCGCAGAACCATCATTGGTTTCGATGGTGACATCCTGATCAGAGACGATGTAGAGCGACTTGAGTTCAGACACATCGATCACAATGTCGATCTGTTTGTCTGTGCTGCTGTCAGGGACCGCCACTTCGACGGTCTGTTCACCTTCAGCGTTGATGTCCTGACGCTTGGATGTCAGATCGCTGTTACGCTGCCAGTTTCGAAAGAGTGAATGCGTGGGCATTGGAATGTTCCTTGATAGTTGGTTGGTTCAGGGTGGATTCAGATGGATCAGGCAGCAGGCCAGAATGCGGTATCACCAGGCTTGGTGATGACACCTGCAACGCCACCTTCAAAGCCGGACCAATTCCAGTTGGCACTGCCGGAGACAACATCCGCACCTTCCATGTTGGTTTCATAGCTGCCTTCACCAAAGCGTCCCCAGTGAATGAGCCAGAACAGCGTGTCAGTGACGTAGAGCTTGAGTTTGCGGACATCGCCAGCATCCGGAGCCGTGTGTGTGTCCTGATCGTAGAACTCGATCGAACCACTGGCGGTGATGTTGCCTGGATGGCGTTTCTTCCAGCCACCAGAGGACGAAGACGAGTACTCCTTGAGTTCACAGGCGATCGTCAGCGTCCACGAACGCACATCGAGCAGCTCGGCAAACGTCGATTCTTCTGCCAATTCGACCTTCAGTGCGATTGAGCTTGGCGGGTTGGGAGCAACCGAATCAGTGAGTGTGCCCGTGGTCTTGGTCAGGGCGCCATTACCCGCGAACTGAACGGTCAAGCCGATGATGTCACCGGATTCCTGGTTGACCTGCGCTTCGATCTGGGAAACGATCGCGGTACCGGTGTATTTCTTGGAACCGTCAAAGCCAACGAATGTGAAGGATTCGCCGGGCATGTGAGACGGGGTATGACCATAGGCAGTGTGTGAGCCAGACCAATCCTTGATGCCACCGAGTTGTCCTGTGCCACCTTGCGTGTTTGATGCGCTGTAGGGCTTGTTCTCTTCGGTTTCGGTGATGTTCCAGGTTCGAACGGTGTGGGCGCCGTCGACGGTTCCACCCATGCCGGTGAATGTAGCCATGATGATCTCCTGTTATGGGGTCATCATGGGGTTTGGTATCAGACGTCAGGATTGGAGAGAGGCGGTGTCAAACCAGACTTCAACTTCCACACCAACAACCGTGTACCAGCCGTTTGAGATGCCATCCGGATCCACGGAGGGAGCTTGTCCCTGAACCGTTTTGACGGATTTGACGAAGTCGAGACCGGGTAGTTTCCCGGCCATGGAAGCAACGGCCTGAATGATTTCCCACTCAACGGGGAAAGCCTGAGAAGTGATGTCGACTTCACCGGTGTAAATCTGGAACCGAAACTGGCGTTTGAAGCTGCAGGAATTGCTGGTTCGATACATGTGCGGATCAAGTGCGTCAGCGACAACCGCGACCAAAGGTGTGTCTGCATGCTGCAGTGTGGACTTGCGAATCTTGTTGTCGAAGCGGATTCGATTGCCCGGCTTGACCAGGTCGGTGAAGGATTCCCGGGACTCAAGAACGTCCCATAGTTTGGTGAGGACTTGCCCCCATGGTTCAGATACTGCCATCAGATAGCTCCTATTTCGTTGCCCGCATAAGATCGCGGATCATGCCATCAGTGGTCTGTTTGTCGGGATCGACGATGATGGGGCGCTTGGGGGCGTTGCCTTTGCCGAATTGGTGGATGCCAGCGATGTCAGCGATGCTCAGTGTGCGTTTGACGCCGGGGTGTCGTTGGGATTTCGATTTAAGGAAACCGACGCGAATGCCATCGCTAATGAATCTCCAGTTGTTTGAATGAGATATGTCTAGGGCTGCAAACAGAGTGCTAGTGTCTCGTAGGATGGAAACTTTCCCTCCTGTAATCAACCTATTGGCGATCTGCTTTCGTGTTTCGAGTTGCCCTCCAAGGCTTCTTACGCGCCTTGCAACATGTGCACGAGCAAGGGCTTTGACTCGATTATTTTCGACGGATGACCCCATTTGCTCAGCAAGCCGTGCTGTTGTTCGTTTGAGCATGCTTTTGTAGGCTTTACGTTGAACATCGGACATGCCGCTAAGCCTGCCATTTTTCTTCGATGTGTAGCCAATCGCTGCTTTAGTGGCTTGCCCTTTGTGACGGCGAGCAAAAATCGTTGCGGGCTTAAGTCCGGGCCAATCGCCACCACCGCGAGAGTTGGTAGCAAATCGACGGCGGATTTGCTTGAGATACCTTGCTCGCCATTGATTCATCACCGTCCGCATCTCAGGCGTTTTGGGGTTGCGGAACCGACGCTTGTACGCTTCAAGCCGTGACAGGTCGAGTGTGATGGTGTTGTGAATGCGAAACATGCATCACCTCAGACCACAAACGGAATGCCCACACCCTTGGTCGCTTCGACGGCGTCGATCTTGAGACTGCCTTCTGCGATATTGCCAAGCATGACTTCAGCCTGTTTGCGTTTTGCAGAATAGCGATTGAAGGGGCGCCCTTCGTCATCGGCGTCATTGAGTCCCCGGGCTTCGTAGAGCCAGCAGCCTGACAAGGTGGCTGAGATTGTGGTGATCAGACCAAGTGTTTTGCCAGGCAAAGCCGAAAGGGGGATGGTGTATTGGGAATCAGTCAGGATGGCATTGATCATCGCGTCAGCATGTGCAATCGCGCGGGTGATACGGTTGGTGATCTTGGTTGCGTCCTCGTCGCTGTCCAGATCGGCCCATGAGGCAACATTGGCTATGCCGAAGATGTCTTCAATGTCAGTGCGGGTTGAATAGGACATGGCTTACTCCATAAAAAAGCCGCCATGCCTGGGGATAAACAGGCCGGGCGGCTGAATGCGACCTTACAGTCGGGATGAGATTTACTTTTTGTCCTTGGACTTGTCGACGGTCTGCGTTTTGCCGGGAACCTTGGACTTGTCATCAGCGGGTTTCTGCTGCTCGGTGTTCTTGGGCTTTTCGGGTTGGGGCAGGTCATCGATCTTGGTGATGGTTTTACCACCGATCATGACTGATCCACCTGTTTTGATGGTTTGCTCCATGGCCGAGCGTTTCAGATTGCCGTTGCTATCGTAATTACTCACGTTTTACTCCTTGCCGAAGTTGGATTCACAATGGGTCAGGGGACGATTAGCCAACGGTCAGGATGGCTGTAGCTGCCTGGTTGTGCTTACGCGGGAAACCACGTGCCACGCCCCACAGGTTGGCGTTTGGCGGGTTGAGATCGGGATTGGGCAGGGTCGCAAAGGAAACCGGACCAACCTGGGGACCGCCAAAGATGGCAGGGGCACCGTTGATCTGCATCGAGCCCACAACAGTCTCCGTGACGATGCCGTTGGCAAAGTCGAACGAACTGGAGTTGCCATCATCGCTGGTGTTGGACAGCAAAACCTTGCCGGTCGGAAGGTAACGGCTGTAGCTGTGGGTACCGTCACTTGCTTGACGGCCATACTGCGTGTCGTCGATCTCGATCGTAATGCCCAGAACAGACTCAGCAACCATCTTCATTGCGTTGTTGTTGGCAATGGCAGTACTGAACTGATCCGCGGTGAAGTTAAAAAGCTTCATTGCACTGGCTGCATTGCGGAATTCAGTGGTATTGATCATCAGAAGGAAGTCTGAATTGGACATGGTGATGCGGTTGTAATCCATACCGTACTTGTTCTTGGCAGTGGTCTTGACGCCCATGATGTCAGCAACCGGGGTTGCTGTGGCAGAAGTCGCCCAACCGGTGGCAGGAGTGACTTTCAGATCAGCAGGGGTGCCGAAGGTGATGACACCTGACTTGATGCCAATACCAGACCATTCGTATTGGTCAAGCATCATGCCCGCGCACATGAGGTTCATCTGCATGCGAACATCGACGATCAGCTTGTCCATACGACCACGAAGGTAGTTTTCGAAGATGTTTGCTTCGCCGGGCATGGCGTTGCCTGACTTGATCCGCTGCACCAGGTTAAGCATACTCTGCTTGATGTTGGAGCCGGTCTTGATGTTGGGAATCTTTGTGGCTTCGAGCGTGATCTGATGATCGTTGCGAACCACGGCGGCCTGATCGTCAGCGACCACGTCGGCAATGATGGATTTTTCGGTCAGACGTGCCATGATCTCGTCATCTTCGGCAAAGACAACGGGCGTCCGCTTGAGATAGCGGAGAGTGTCAGGGATCTGGCGGACGTCCATCAGGGCGTTCCACATCGCTTTGATTCGGTTGGTAGCAAGGGGATTGTAGCCAGCAGGCATGTCTGTATCTCCGTTTTCATGGCCGTCTGTGGCCGGGTTGTTGATTCAAGCTGTAAACAAATGTCAGTTGGATTCACGCACCAACTGAAGACGCGGCATGGCAGTCAACAGGTCTGACAGCGCGGGCTGGGTGTAGCCATCGCGGGTCTTACCGACCTGCAGGCGTTCTTCCCACACGCGACCACCTTCGAACACAGCAGGGTGATCGGAATGTGGTTCGCTATAGATCACCGTTTCGTCGAGGATGAAAGTTGCACCGCGTGACAGGGACTGACGACCGTCGGACGCAGTGGTGTCGGCTGGGCCATACTTGCCGGAATAAGAACCGGCGGTGCTGGTGGCGATGGACACAGTGATGCTGCCACCGGAAGTCAGTGAACTGTCATCGACAGTCACCGCAGACACATTGCCCAGCGTCTTACGGAAGGTCAGGGTGTAGACGAAGGTGGACTTGGACACCACGATGTCGCCCGGATCGACATTGGACAGGGCTTCCAAAGCGTCCTGCACAGCTTGAGCACTGGCATCGTAGGCAATGGCAGCAGTGGTCTGGCCGTCGTATGTGATCGTGAAAGTGCCACCGGTGGGGTCCGCATCACCG
Organism: Phycisphaeraceae bacterium JB051; assembly: GCA_043101135.1. GTDB lineage: Bacteria > Planctomycetota > Phycisphaerae > Phycisphaerales > Phycisphaeraceae > UBA7800. The sequence continues at coordinate 603 of JBICHS010000114.1, read as the reverse complement.
GACAGATCGATGGTCTGGACTTCACCGAGTGAGATTTCAGCCAGGATGGTGCCATATGGCAGAACCTTGTCACCGGCCTTCACCACCGTGCCGTCAGGCAAGGTTTCGTCAGCAGACAAAGCGTCGATGGTGGACCAGTCGACGGTGATACCGCCAGCTTTCCATTCGGGACGACCGTCAGCAGTGACCTGGATGGGGCGACCGGTGGTATCTTTGATTTCGCGTCCAAAGCTTCCCATGATTGGGTTCTCCGTATTGGATGGTTCAGCGGTCAGTGACCGCGGGATTGTTCAGTGAATGGCTTATTTGCCGCCAGCAGCCTTGCGGGTGCGTTCGGCGAGTTCTTCACATGCCTTGGCTTCGGCTTCTGCGTCGCTGCCCGGTGTTTCCCGCGACAGATTCATGATCTGACCCGGAGTCTGTTCGCCCAGCATGCCAGCCAATTCGCCAGCCTTGTTTTCAGCCAGGATGTCGACGATGTCGGAATACGCCGGTTGTTCCTGACCTTCGCCAATGCTGAGCATGATGGGGGAAGACAACTTGGCTTCGAGTTTTTCACGCACGGCAGGGGTGATGCAGCACTTGGCCACAAGGTTGTCCAGG
>JBICHS010000113.1:0-11519 GCA_043101135.1 Phycisphaeraceae bacterium JB051 | reverse complement strand
CAATGCAGTGTTCGAATACATCGAAGTGTTTTATAATCGTCAAAGGCTACACAGTTCACTGAACTACCAAACCCCAGAGGCCTACGCAAAAAGCCTCAATTAATCCACTGCAGTGTCCACCAGGAGTGGGGAAGACCACTTGCAAATTCCACTGGGCTCCCGCCTGCGCGGGAGTGACGGAAAGCAGAGATTGTTTCTTTGAACTGCGCAATAAAATACCGTCGGCCTCAAAATACATTGCCGACGGTCCTCGATTGTGTTTTATCTCAGGCTGGTTTACAACTTGAATTGGCTGACCAGTGATTGCAGGCGCTCAGACTTGCGGGACAGTTCGTCTGCTGCCATGGCGGCCTGCTTGGCGCCTTCGGCACTCTGACGGGTCACGGCATTGATGCTGTCCACATTCTGGCTGATGAGCTGACTGGTGCTTGACTGCTCTTCACTGGCTGCAGCGATGGACTGAATCAACTGGGCAACCTTGTCTGAGCCTTCGACAATCTCCTTGAGTGACACGCCGGCTTTCTCTGCCAGATGGACACCCTCTTCCACGCGTTGGGTGCCTTCGTTCATGCGGTTGACTGCCGTATCGGTTTCGGTCTGAATCGCTTCGATGGATTGGGCGACTTCTTTGGTCGCGGTCGTGGTGCGCTCAGCAAGTTTGCGAACTTCATCAGCAACGACGGCAAAACCCCGGCCATGTTCACCGGCGCGGGCGGCTTCAATTGCTGCGTTGAGTGCAAGCAGGTTCGTCTGGTCAGCAATGTCGTTAATGACGTTGATGATCTGGCCAATCTGTTCACCACGTTTACCTAACTCGAAAATCGCTGAGGCCGATTCGTTGACCACCGTGGAGATGGCATTGATCCCATCAACGGTTTGGGCAACGATGTTCCCGCCTTGCTGGGCCTGTGTACCGGCTTCAGATGCTGTGGTGGCGGCACCCGATGACATCTGTGCAACCTGCACCACCGTGGAGGACATCTCTTCCACTGCCGAAGCCACTTCCATGGCGCGGCGAGATTGTTCGTCCATGCCATCAGACATTTCATTGGAAGTCGCAGCCATTTGAGTCGATGCCGCAGCAACGTCGTTGGCCACGTTGGACACATCCCTGATAATCCCCTGGATTTTGCTGATAAACGTATTGAATGCCACGCCCAGATGCCCCAGCTCATCCTTGCGGGATTCATCCACACGCTGTGTCAGGTCACCTTCACCCGAAGCAATGTCATTGAGTCGATCCACCACATTGCGGATGGGTTTGACGATGGTGTGCACAATCAGAACGATGACCAGGATCAAGGCAACGACCACTGCAAACGCGACACCGGTCTGCAGGTATCCAATCTGTAACGCGCTGGCGTAAATCGCATCAACATCACAGGTTTCAGCCAGTAACCAGCCTGTTGATTTGCTTGTGTTACTGATCGCCATTTTGTGGATGCCTTTGAAGGTGTATTCAAACGCCTGGTTCTGAACATCATAAAAGGTATTGCTGCAAGGCAGATCATTGAGATTGCCAACACCGCGTTGATCGATGTCAGGGTGACAGACATAGACCCCATTTTTATCCATCATCAGTGCGTATTGTTGACTGTTTTCAATGTCTTCGCCCATGAGTTGGTTGATCTCGTGGATGTCGATTGAACCTACGAGTACACCAATGATTTTGTCATCCTTTTTGACAGGTGAAGCAAGCATGATGCATTGTTTGCCTGTGGATTTACTGGTGAGTACATCGGAAATCACGGGCTTACCGGTAGCGAGCACCTGTTTGAAATATCCCCGTGAACTGATGTTGACCTTCTTAACGACTTGGGATTCTGTATAGGTTGGCGCGTCATAGGCAGCGACCAACTTGCCTGTGGTATCTGCCATGATCAGAACGACGTAGTAGTCGTAGCTTTTTTTCAATCGCATCAATTGGGTGCAAGCGCCGTCGCGTGCCGACTCAGCCAGAAAGCCTTCGCCCAATGCTTCGTGAAAGACATCAGAACCACCCCAGTGTTCCATGTCACGTTGACGGTTCTCGATCCAGGCATCTAGTTGGCCGGTAGCCACATGCAGGTCATGTTCCATGGCAACCAGTGCATTGTCGATGATGGTTTGCGAAGAACTGTGGTAAGACGTGGTGACCACGATCCCCATCCCCAATATCACCAGGCCGATGATTGGTAGTAGGAGTTTGTTCTGAATGCTCGTACGTAGTGATGGGAGTTTGAATTGGAGTTTCATGATGAATTTTGCCCGAAAAAAATGTCAGATGAATGTGATGCGAACGTCAACCGATTTACTTGATAAGCACTTTGGCCGCTTTGATCATGGCGTAAGGCACTTTGGCTTTGAGCAATTCAGCAGTTTTGAGATTGAGCATGACCAGGCCACGCTGTGTTCGTGCGACCGGGAACTCGCCTGCCTGCTTGCTTGAACCGATGAGTTGTTTGGCAAGATTGGCTGCAAGGTAACCGTGTTCGCGACCGTCTTCTGCAATGCCGCATAACGCACCGTCCTGCACGCCAAATGTCAACAGCGAGATCACGGGGACTTTGCTGTTGTTGATCGTCCAGTCCATCACCTGCTTGGGCGCCATACTCTGAGCATCGTCAGCAGATTTCTTGACGGTGTGATAGTTGAACATCACGATGGCGTCTGCATTTTCACCGGCATCGGCAACGGCTTTCTGCCACTGCTCCCATGTGGTCGGATGTTCATAGGCTGTGATCGGGACCGGTGTTTTCTGCAGCTTGCAGAACTTGACGGTGTTTTCCGATGTGATCGAATCGTCGGAGATCATCACGAGGTTCTTGATGGCCGGATTGATCTTCTGATACAGCCCGATGGTCTGGGCAAAGTGGGGGCGTTCGATGATGCCGGTGACGTTGGCAGCAGGGAATCCGTAGTCTGCCGGGTCGGCATTGACGCCGCAGAAAATAACCTGTGGCGCGCCCGCTTTGCCTGCCAGACTCGCAGCGAAGTATTTCTGCGCATTGTCGTCGGCAGTGATCACGACATCAGGCTTGAAGCTTTCGACTTGAGCCATCGCTTCTTTCCCGGATTCGATTTTCCAGTCTTCACCGGTCTTGCGTTTGGTGTCCATGTAAAAGGTTTTGACTTCGATGCCGGTGGATGCCAGGGCTTTACTGATACCCGTATCGATGTCATCGACCCAGGGGTAACCTTGATGATAGCTTTGGACAACAAGGACTTTGCCAGCCCCCAAAGCGGTTGAAGTGATTGCCCCCAGAAACAGGGCGAAGACAACGACAGACATGAAACGTTGAGACATATACCTGACTCCTTGGTGAATGGGTGGAATTACCTACTCAGGGATTTCCTTGAGGAGCAAGGTCGGTCATGGTTGCTTGAAGCTTTATTTTAAGTGACTGAAAATATAGAAATTCCTAGGCTAGGAATGGTCTTATTGTTAAAAACAGACTGTTTGGTATTTTTAAATATCGAAACCGATACTGGCGCGGTGTGACATCTTGTTAATAGATCCACGACGCATCCGTGCCTTGAGCAGGAACGTTTGTCGTTGCAGCGTGTTATTTCGAAGGCATGGCGGGGTTAGATTTTTGAATCTGCGATGAGCTTTGCCAGGGCTTGGCCCGGATCAGGTTGGCGCATGAGATGTTCACCGATGAGAATCCGATGGACACCTGCTTTGCGGAGTTTTCGGACGTCATCGCCGGTCTTGATGCCGGACTCGCTGACGAGCGTGCCGAGGTTGCTGATCTGTGGGACCAGGTCCAGCGTGTGATCCAGATGCGTGACCATGGCTTTGAGATCACGATTATTGATCCCAAGCAGGGTGGGGGTGTTCGGCTGATCCGCAATCACCTTCTGCGCCCGGGCGAGATTGGCAGGATCGAAAATCTCCAATAAACAGCCCATGCCCAATTCCCCGGTAAGTTTATGCAGGGCATAGAGTTTCTCATCATCCAGACACTCTGCAATCAATAGCAACGCATCGGCACCGGCAACACGCGCTTCAATCACCTGATACGGGTCAACAATAAAATCCTTACGCATCACAGGCAGGGACACGTTCTGACGAATCGCCTTCAAATAGTCCAGTGAACCTTGAAAGAACGGCTCATCTGTCAGGCAACTGATCGCTGAAGCGCCATTGGCTTCATAAGCCTTGGCAATGGCGACCGCGTCAAAGTCCGCCCGAATGAGACCGGCAGAGGGGCTCGCCTTTTTGACTTCCGAAAGCACACACAGTTCACCCACCGGCTGAATCATGGCTGCAAAAAAGTCACGCGTTGGCCCACAACCCGAAATTTGGGCTTCTAATTGCTCAAAAGTCACCTTTTTTTGCAGGTCCAATAAATCACGTTGCTTGCGGACAATAATGTTTGCTAAGATGTCTGTCATGTGACTGAATCCAGAGTCCAATGGAAGAAAGTTCACATCTTAACAGTTTGATCCAGCGGGTGTCAGATGTGAGAGGTTTGACAGATTGCCATACGCTCAACAGGTCCGGCATCAGGCGCCACAAGAAATGACAGGGAAGTAACTTGGCAAAGATTGGTCTGCTATCAGACGCCCACGGAAGGGGCCAGATTACGGCAAAAGCCGCTGAATTACTCGTCGCCGAAGGTGCGCGACGGCTGATCTATCTTGGTGATGTCGGCAGCCCTGAAGTCATCGACGCCTTGCTGGTCAAGCATCCCGCCAGACCGGATCAAATGGTCCCGGTGAACCTGGTTTTTGGTAACGTCGATTGGGACGTGGCGGATTTAACCCGTTATGCCAACGAATTAGGGGTTCAGGTTGACCATCCAGTTGGTAGAATGGAATTTGATGATGGCGGCGTCATGGTTTATTTCCATGGCGATCAGTCATCTGCTTTTGACGGTCCACTGCACGAACAAGTCCGTTATCTCTGTCATGGGCATACACATATGGTCAAAGACGATCGCGTGGGCAAGACCCGGATTATCAATCCAGGCGCGCTTTATCGCGCGGGTTCCTACACCGTGGCGTTGCTCGATACACAGACAGATCAACTGACGTTTTTCCCCGTTGAGAAAAGCTGCTAAAATGCCCTGATGGCGGGGTAAGCCGGGCAAGCTTGACCAAGCAACAGATGTTAGGAATTTCATGCAGTCGATGCAGGACCAGACCGAACAACTCGATAACCTCACGGTAAGGACGTATCACACCAACGACCAGAAGGCTGTGTCACGTCTCTACACCGATGGGTTACTCGCCGGCCAGATTGCTGCCAACGATACCGGGGCGGATATTGATAACATTCACGAAGCCTATTTTAGTGAAGATGCCAATCATTTTTGGGTTGCCGAACACAACGGCCAGATCCTGGGCATGATCGGTTGCTTCCATGAACAGGATGGGCACGTCGGCGAAATCCGTCGCCTGCGCGTGGACAAGGATTGGCAAAACACCAACATCGGTGCCCGTCTGCTCGAACATGCCCTGGAACACTGCAAGGTGCACAAGTTCCTCAAGGTGGTTCTGGATACCCGCTTTGACACCGAAGCTGTCATCGGCCTCTTCGACCGCTTCGGCTTCCAGCACACCCGCAGCAAAAACATCCATGGCAAGGAACTCCTGGAGTTCTATTTGGATCTCTACCGCCAGATGAAAGACGAGTAATTGACTCACGACGCTAACCGCTTGCGGTTTAGCACGCCATTGATTGACATCATCACGTATGCGTTTGAATCTCGCATGATGCGCTAGACCGCAAGCGGTTTAAACATTTGATTGACGTCCGAAATTTTCATCCCTCATGACCGCCACTGACTTTGACGAAGCTGCGATTTTTCACGAAGGCCTGCGCCTGTTCAATGAACAGGAGTGGTTTGATGCGCATGAGACCTGGGAAGACATCTGGGTGATGGCATCGGGGGATCGGAAGCTTTTCTATCAGGGCTTGATTCAATGTGCCGTCGTGCTTGAACATGTCAGGCGGGGCAATCCGCGTGGCGTGCGATCGGTTTGGAAAACCGCGCAAAGCAAATTTGTCGGTTTGCCTGATCCTTACATGGGCATCGAGATCGCCAGGCTTCTAGCTGATGAATATCACGCCATCCAGCGCATTCTTGATTTGCCGGACGAGCGATTCAATCCGCAACTGGGGCGTGGTCAGGATTTGCCTTACGATGCCGCTGAAGCTCCGCGGATTACATTGCTGGTTGATCCATTTTCCGATGATCAGCCAACACACTAGCAGGTTGTTTAGGCGCTATGAATCAAGTGACTTTTTTGATTTTTTTGTTTGACTTCCAGTCGCGTGATGCATAGTGATACCTTCATGCAATGGAGTTTTGCTTGAAGTGAATTTTCTAGCAAAATAAAGCAAAATTTACGATTACAATCGCTTGCATCATCAGACAAAAACCTTCATAATCCATTGCTCACTTTTCGGCAGACACGGGTACATCGTCTGTCACGAGCTCCAACATCCCAATTTGATTTAATGGCATTTTGTGCAGACAAGGTCCCGCTTTATCGATCTGTGGATGTGGCTGATTCGAGTTGTCAGTCGAGTCAGTTTTGAGATTTGCAACACAGTGTGTCACACACCGATTGAGAACAATTCGATGAGCCCAAAGCACGGTATCGTTTGTCTTCTTTGCCTTCTCTTAACCAGTCTTGTTGCGTGTCAGCGACAATCCGAATTAACCAATGGTGATTATGCCGGTTACTTCGACAAGGCAACCGAGGAACTGGTTTGTTTTAACTTTCAGGTCAGCTACGACATGTTCGCTGGTTTGCTGGAAGTGATGCCCGTTGAGCATGAGCTTTATTACAAGTCGCTCTACGCCCGGGCGACCTGTGCTCAACATATCACGCCACCGACTCAGGCTTTCATTGATGAAGCGACCGCGTTGTTCGAGCTGGTTGCCAACGAATGTCCCGATCAGGCTTTGGCGGGGCAGGCATTGATCAATCTTGGTCGCATTGCCGAGCTGCGTGACTATCCCGGTGACGAGACGGACATGGACAAGGCGCGTGAGTACTACGATGCGGTGATCACCAAGTATCCGGATCAGGAGCTTGCGGATCAGGCAGCGATCTGGAAAGCCGGCACGTACATCATGGTTGTCGATGACAAGGAAAGTAAACTTCAAGGCGTCAAGATTCTTGAAGACTGGTTAGCCAAGCGTCCTGACAATGCATACGCCTCACCGATGTGGACGTATCTTGGCCAAACATATGAACTGGATTTGAAGGACAACCGTCGCGCGTTGGAATGCTTTGTCAAAGCCGACGCGATTGGCTTGCCTGCCGAGTCGACGATCAGTGCGTATTACTGGCGGATTGCCATCATGGCTCAGGAGATTCCTGAAAAGCTCGATACGTGCATCGACTACTATCAGAAGATCATCAAGATCACACCCACCAGTGGTCGGGCCTTTGAAGCGCAATTGGCATTGAAAGAGCTTGCCAAAGCCCATCCCGACAAGAACATCAATGTGCCTGATATCGATCTTTATCAGATTGGACAATAAGAGACGTGAAGAAACTCCCATTGAATTATATCGGTGTCTTCCTGTTGCTGGTGGTCTTTGGCTTAAGCCTCGCACAGGTTCTCTCCAACAGCTTCAACGCAGGCGAAATCACCGCGTTCGGCAAAGGTGGCAAGAAGATCATTCGCATTGCTCACTGGCAATTGGAGCCGGGCTATCGTGTTGCGATGGACAAGATGATTGCCAACTACAACGCACTGCCCAAGGTCAAGGAAGCAAATATCGAAGTGCAGCAGGTGCCGGTGACCGAGAAGGTTTACGGCCAGTGGCTGAATGTGCACTTGATGTCAGGCACCGCGCCGGACATCTGCGAAAAGGGCTTTGCCAAGATGACCAGCGGTGACTACGTCGCCCGATTCTTTGAGCCCTTGGGGGACTATGTTGCCAAGCCCAACCCGTACAATCAGCCGGAGCATCTGCCCGAGGCTGTGAAGCAGAAATACCCGGGCCTGGTCAAGCAGCTTGCCCAGAATCCCTGGCGTGAAACCTTCAACGACGGGATGCGTGGTGGCTGGGATGACAAGCTCCAGAACCACTATGCCGTGCCGACGAGTTTCTTTGGTGCGATTCGACTTTACTACAACGTGACGTTGATCAACGAAGCCAAGAAGCTCATCCATGAGGAGTTGGCCAAGCCTGCTTACGATGACTGGATGGCTTATCGCATTGATGGTGGCTTCATCAAGGCGGATGCCAAGCTCAAAGCATGGGCATCGACGAATCAACCGCCCAAGACGTTGGGGCAGTTGTTACTTTGCTGCTCCGCCATTCGTCACATTGCTGAGCTTAAAGGCCAGGACAAACTCGTCCCCATTGCTGGCAGTAGTTACAGCCAGAACATGTTCGCTGACGCCTACAAGATTCCCTTTCTCAGCGAGTACGCTCAGCAAGTGGACATGAACGTCAACTCCACGATCACCGCGCTTGAAACCTATGCAGCATGGGAAGCCGATGTCTGGAGTTTCCAAGACGATCGTGTCAAGGCGTATTACAAGTGTATTGAAGAAGTCTGCAAAGAATTTCCTCCCGGTTTCCTTGCTTTGGGACGTGACCAGGCGATCAACCGTTTCGTGCTTGGGCAGGCCGCGATGGTGGCCTCAGGTGCATGGGATGCCAACGGCATCATGAAAGGTGCCTCCGGTCACAGCGATCCGTCCAAGGACTTCGAGGTCGGCATCATGCCTTTCCCACTGCCCGCCAAGGGTGAGAAGTGGGGCGAGTATGTGAGCTATCCTGCCAACGAAGCCCAGGCCAACGCCGGTGCACCTTACGCGGTCACGCAGCGTTCACAGAACGTGGAATGGGCGATCGACTTTCTGCAGTACATGAGCAGCTATGCCGTCAATCAGCAGTTCAACCGTGACGCCGGCTGGATTCCCGTGATCATGGGGACATCGCCCACCGAATTGATGCAGCCGTTCTCACCGACACCGTTTGGTTTGTCCAAAGGTGCAGGCGTGAACTTCTTTCCCGGTTCGACCAACATTCGCACAATCTATGAAGGCCAGCTCTGGTTGTACATGTCCGGCGACATCAGCTACGACGACTTTGCAGCACGCGTGGTCGAAGGCCTGGAGAACCCGCAGAACGGTATCCGCCGTCTCTGGTATGCCGAGTGGGAAAAATCACGAAGCTATTTCCGCAACAACGAACGTATGCTGGCAACGCAGAAAGTTCGTCAGCTATTTAAAAACGATCCAACGGCTTCGGATAAGTACATTCGAGGTACGTTCAATGTGGTTGCTGGTAATCACGGCAATGGTATCCGTTCGGATTGGAATCAGATTCATCCTGACAAAGAATTTCCCGAGTATTAAAAAGTCCACGTTATGACACAGACTGCACTGAATAATGCCGATGTGGCGCCCAGTCGTCTTAACAGCAAATATACACCTGCCCGTATTTTTGCTCGACTGCGTACCGTCTCCTTTCTTTACCTGTTGATGCTGCCCACCATCCTGAGCATGCTCATCTTCAGCTACTATCCCAAGCTCGACGTCGTGATCAAGGCGTTTTACCGCTGGGAACCAGGGCAGATTGAAGAGTTCATCGGGCTCAAGAACTTTCAGGACGCCTTGTCGGATCCACTGTTCTGGAACTCGTTTCAGTTGGTGATCATCCTGCTGGTGGCCAACCTCGTGAAGATGTGGCCGGGCATTATCACGGCCATCGCACTGCATCGTTTAGCGTCCGATCGCTGGCGTTACATTTTCCAGGTTGCCTTTGTGATTCCCATGGTCATTCCCGGTTTGGTGTGGCTGCTGATCTGGAAGAGTTTCTACGAACCTGACTTCGGCATTCTCAATCGCTTTTTGAATCTGACCGGCGGGATGCACCTGTTGAGCTGGCTTGACGGGACCAAGGACGTCCCGGGTGTGATGCCCAATATTGCAGAGTCCTTGACGCCGATCATCAACGGGCCGGTGACATGGCTTTTTGCCAGTGTCTGGGGCATGTTGACCTTCGGTGCCGTGGCCATGACCTGTGCGGCTCGTAACTTCGATCCGATGGGTAACATCAAGCGTGCACTGCTGACAGTGGGGCTGGCGTTCAGCACCTTCATGGTGGTCTATCTGGCGGGGCAGGACAACACTTCCGGCTCGGCGGTCGCATTGATCGGCTGCATCCTTTTCCTGATCGGCATTGCCCGGACGGATGGCCCAGCATGGTTGCTTTGGACGATGTGGATGCTTGCTGGTTCGTGGACCTGTCAGGGGCGGATGTACATGCTGCCGATTCTCGTTGCCGTGGCCGAAGCGATTAACTTCGCGGTCCGCAACATGACGCATACGATTGCTGCCAAGGACATCGTCAAATGGATTGGTCTTGCTGTCGTCGTCATCGGCTGTCTGTTCATCAGCTTCGGCAAAATCTGGACGGTGCCCACGGGGCAGTTCGAGTTCGGATCGCCCGCATGGCTGGGTAACAAAGACCTCGTGCTTCCAGCGGTGATCTTCTGGGGCTTCCCCTGGGTCGGCACGGTGGGTGTGCTCATTTACCTTGCAGGCTTACAGCAAATTTCCAATGACGTTTACGAAGCTGCGGAACTCGACGGGGTCGGCCCGATTCGCCGTGTCTTTTCCATCGAACTGCCGTTGATCATGACGCAGGTGCGTATCAACCTGATCTTCATGACCATCGGCACATTGACGGCATACGAATTCTTCCTGATTCTGCTTGGCCCATCCGGTGGTCCGGGCAACAAGGGGATGGTTCCCGGTTTGTACATGTATCAGAAAGCCTTCCTCTCCGGCCGCTTTGGTTATGCCTGTGCCTTGGGGATGGTGCTGTTCATGCTGGTGTTGTTACTGACCATCATTTATCAGCGTTATGTGAAGGTTGAGAAATAATCCCCGGAAGTTGGGGATCCAAAAACAAACCGCTTGCGGTTTAGCGCGATTTAGAAATCCGAAATTCGAAATCAGAGATAATCATGAGTACTGCCCGGCCTACAAAACTTGGTGAAGCCCCCAAATATGCCATCGTGCTGTTTGTCTTGTTCTTCGCCTTTTACCCGTTGTTCGTGATGTTCTGCATCAGTTTCAAATCCAATGAACAGTTCCAGGCCAACCCCTGGTTCTTCGACTCGCCCAGTGAGTGGCATTGGGAAAACTGGGCCGTTGCCTGGGGCATCGTCAAGAACTACATCGCCAACTCCATCGTCACTGCCGTCATCTCCGTGGCCTTTGGCATGGTCATGGTGGTCCTCACCAGCTACGTGCTGGCACGCTATCGCTTCCGCGGTCGCAACATCATCTACTACGGTATCATTGCTTCCATGTTCCTGCCCGGCACCGCTGCAACCCTGGTGACCTTGTTCTGGCTCATCCGTTCGATGGGTTTGGTCAACAGCCTCTGGGCGATCATCATCGTCTCCTCAGCAGGCGGTCAGGTCGCAGGCATTTTCATTCTCAAGCAGTTCATCGAAGACATTCCCAAGGAACTCTTCGAGTCTGCCCAGATTGACGGTGCTTCACACCTTCGCCAGATCACCACTGTTGTTCTGCCACTGTC
>JBICHS010000112.1:0-4550 GCA_043101135.1 Phycisphaeraceae bacterium JB051 | reverse complement strand
GGAGGCGTTACGGTCTTGCCGAATGATTGTCAGGCAGCTTTGCCTTGAGCAGAGTCGACTGCAGACTTGGCTGATTCGGTCATGAATGCATTGATGATGCTCAGTGTTTTGGGATCGTTGAAGTCCACCACGTTGTTTGTTGCACCGACTCCCTTGGCGGCATCAATGGCCTGCACGATGTTGTTGGTATTGGCCTGGGCTTCAGCAGCAGCCTTGTCAGCTTTCCATTTGAGGATCTGTCGGTTGACGGCAAAGATGGAGGGCACAACTGCGCCAATCACCCCCGCGACCAAAGAACTGATGCCACCGGTGAAGGGTGCAGCCACGGAGCCGACGGTGTCAATGGTTTCCTGAGTCTTAGGTGTGTAGTGCTCCGACCACTTTTCGAGGGACTCGCAACCCGCAAAGCAGATCACAAAGCCAAGCAGGCACATCAGAATGAGGCGGTTACGTTTCATGGGGTTCTCCTTGCAAAGAGGGGTAGAACAATCAGGTGGTCGTGCCATCGGGCAGGATCCACGCTGATCCGGTGTCAATGTTGGGAAGACCGTCGTCGCTGTTGAAGATCATTCGACCGGCATAGCCAGCTGCAGGACGGCCAGCGTCGTCGTAGACAGGAAGCAGCACATCCGACAGACCTTCACCACGACGATCAAGGATGCTTGTAATCACACCGTCGACCATCGTGACTTCGGCCAGCTTGACATGGGGAACTACAGGCCATCCGGTTGCATCGATCGCTGATCCGATGGTCGCAGTGCCTGCATCGTTGTAGAGCCAGACATAGGTGGTGTCGTTGTCGGTCAGGTCATCGACCGCGGGATCCGCACCGGCGTACACCAACACGATGTTGGCAAAGGCGATTCGACCAGGTCGCACACCAACGGCATCAGCGTTGTCTTCGACCTCGAACACGCGGAAATCATTCCCGCGTTGAGCAACACGGCCGATCAGATCCAACTGACGGTTGTACGCTGCCAGCCAGGGGTCTTCATTTGCAGTTGGATAGATCGAGCCGGTCGTTGCGTCGGTCGTTCCTGCCAAGGCGTTGGCATCGGTATCAGATAGTTGCTTCTCAGCCATGGGGGCTCGCTTGCTCACTCGTCATCAGGTGCCGGATCCTGCCACTTCCAGGTGAGCAGGTCCGTTCCTGTGGTGATTGCCAAGTCATAGGGGGGAGGTGGTGTGGGGCGGTGTTGAATGGTCGCAGCTGCAGAAGCTGTTCCGAGGTTGCCCAGATCATCAATAGCCTGTGTATTGACCAGGTAGTCACCAGCCACGTACTCGGTGGTGGTGCTCAATGTGATTGTGTTGAGGCCGGTACCGATGCGACCAATACCAAACGGCCCATTGCCGAACCCGGGCCCGGGAACCGATGTGCCAAATGGATGAGCACCAAACAGACCAAAGCCAAAACCTTGGCCAGTCCTGCCTGCGGGGAGCAGTTCATCGGTAATCGTGTCGAGTTCACCATCGACCATGATCCTGACCTGATCGGTGGGCAGCAGGGATGGGGGGAGTGTGATGGTGTAAGTGATCGCTTCAGCCATGGCACCAGGTGGTTGTGATTGATGGGGCCATATCAGTGCATTGCGGTGTCAGTGGCCTGCGCCAAGAGCAAGTAGAGATGCACCGAGCATCGCCAAGACCTGCAGGACTTCCCACCAGTCAATCCAGCGGGTTTTCATCGGTGCACCTTTGGACGGCCAGGGCCGCGGCGTTTGCGATGTACGGGAACCTCTACAGGCTCGTGGGGATTGGCGCGGTTATGGAGCTCAGCAGCCACAGCGTGTGCACGATCGAGAAACTCACTGACATCATCATCGCCCATGGCAATACAGGATGCTGCAGAAACCATGCAGCCACGGTGAACATGGAGCAGTTCGGAGAGTTTCAGTTCTTTAAGATTGGGTAGTGCCTTGCTCATGCAAGACGGTTGCTGAGATAGAGGCGATGGGGTAGCAGTGCGGTGTCAGGTGGATTGGTTGTCGGTGACTGCCGGCCATTTGCCGAGGGGGCAGGATTCGCTGGCTATACTCGTTTTGCCATTCAAGGGGCAACCACACTCACTACATTTGCATTTCTTATTCGAGTTGAAGACACAGGGCACGGCTTGTTCGCACTCTCTGCAAATAGTACGTCGCTGTTTGATGACTGATTCAGGGGCGTAACCTATACCCAAGATTGCTTTGGTCGCACCTAATACGCCATGCGATAGTTTTTTGATGTTTTCACCACATTTACATCCCATCTTCAAATTCCTTCATCTAGCTGCAAAGTCAATGTGCAACTACCACCCCATGCGAAACGATTACCGCATGATTGCAGGTAATTGGGTATCGTCGTTGTCACTACACCCCCTGAACACAAGGGCTCAATGTTGAAAACTGAAGGTTCTGTTTGATTGTTTTCATTTCGCGGGTGCGCCCATATGCGTGGGTCTGCACTAACAACGGCTATTCCATAGCCCTGACTCATTACCAAATTTAGACTGAGTGAAACATTACGAACAGCGTTAATTGTGTATTCCATATGTGCTGCTTCTTCTGCGCAGGAGCCGTATGCCTCAACCAAGGAAGTCCAGTACTCCTTAAATCTGCCTGTATGGTCGCCAAGCGCGTTTTCCCATAAATACGTATGTGACGAGCATGCAAGTCGGGTTGCAGTCAGAGAAAGGCCATTAATGTTGGGCTGTCCACCCCAGAGTAATTTACCCCAACCACGCCCATCACTCATTGGGCATTCGATGCATTCATCAGTTGGAAATAGAGCGAAGCCAGCAAAAGATAGTTGGACGATTAGATCACCATAAGCATTACCGTCGCATTCTTCACACATACAACAATAGGCTGAGAGACCTCCAAAACTGCCACTTGGAGTCAAAACAGAACCATCTGTAATCGTGTCGTCTGGTTTAGGTTTAATTAGAGTGTTTGTGCGATTCCAGCATTTTCCCTGAAAAACATATTGGCTGTGAGTCGCTATGTCTTCATGAATGTGAATGGCAATTGAAGCATCTCCGCATCGCGTGTATTTGTACGCACCTTTACAACATCCACAATCCAATGCAGGCACACCATCTGGATGCAGGACAGGAAAACCTGAAACGCCAAGGGGAAGATTGGTCATGGGTTATTCCTCGTCACAGGCTTTGAAGGTGATGATGGTCGATTTGGTTTCCTCGGAGACTTCGACAAGCTTGCCATTCACATCAAACGTTTCTGTCCATGAGAATGCGACAAGCCCTGGAACTTCGTCATCCCAACCAATTCTTTGCCTAGGTACTGTGCAGCCTGCATATGTTCCACCTTCCTGATTTTCCGGGGCAATCAATGGTGGATCGTCACGATCCCATGTCTCTGTACGGACACCTGTTTCGTCGGCTGTGATCGTCAAGTCGAATGGGTCAAGTGTTGCTTCCTCAAACGCAGGCGGCACGATCTCCAACCACTGCACGGGCAGACCATCGTTATCCGTGATCCCCATGTCATCAATCACCTCGGCCGCGAACAAGATCAGGTTCTTGCTGTACAGGTGACTGAGGGGCTTGGTGTGTTCGGTAAGGGCGACCACGATCTGATCCGATACGACTTCATCGCCATCAAGTTCAACGCATTTGAGAAAGTCGCGTGCAGGTGTCGGGTCACCTGTTGGTACATCTTCATCAACACGAAAACGCGCGATCTTCGAATACTTGCTGGCATTGGGACGTTGGGCGTGCCCTCGCTCAGATGAAAAGGCCTGGTCACCCACATACTTGGCCTTCGCAGCATCGACAAGGATGTTGTGCTGACTGGCGCTTGGCCGGTCACCAGGTTTCACATATCGAAGCTGTTCAGATCCAGGCATGGGGTGTCCTTTGCCACTGACGGTCAAAAAGGGGTTGGCGTTCTCATGGACGAAAGGTGGTCAGGCGGTATCATGTAATCATGGGTCAAGGGGTGTTCACATACGCACGAAAGGGGGCTGCATGCGCAGCTGTACGTTCATGATTGCATTGGTTCTGGTCTGTGGCATGGTTGCCTGGGGGGAAGAACCGGAAAAGAAAACGCCAAAGCTTGAGGATCAGCCAACAGGCATCCAGCGACTGTTCGAGCAGCAGGCACCCAATTGGGTGAAGATCGGCGACAAGCTGTGGTGTATCGAGGTGATGAACGAAGCCCAGAAGCGTTCGAAGCGGGGCAAGGGAGATGCCTATACCCATGTGTCTGCACCGTGGTTCTATGAGCCTATCAGTGATACGCGGTGTCGGTGGATCGGTGAGGTGTACAAGCAGATGAAACTTGAAGTGCCCGAGGGGTATGAATTGCTGGAGGGAAGGGTGAGTTTCAATCAGCGTGAAGATGGTTTCCACATTCTGCCCAATAAGCAGAGAGTGAATGTTTTTGTATTCGACAGTTATGCAACCCCTGAACTCAACTCTTCTGTCGTTGTGATAGGTAAGCAGCAAGCACAAAAATACGAATACAAAGCTGGTGGTAGGCTATTTAGCCATAGTGCATATCGTCAGCTTTCAGTATCTGACGCATCCGTAAATGTCTCACCAAGAT
>JBICHS010000111.1:0-4019 GCA_043101135.1 Phycisphaeraceae bacterium JB051 | reverse complement strand
AGGTGCTGGATATGCTCAAATGGAACGGTGGGGCACGCTACTCCTCAGGCGTCGGCATTGCGGACATCGACTTCTTTGGCAATGTTCATGCCGACCAGTTCTCCATGTACCGCAAATTCGGCAACGTCAAGGAACGCCCGTTCTCCGAAATCTGGCAGGACACCAGTGACCCGATTATGTCAGGTTTGAAAGATCGCCTGCCCAAACTCGAAGGCCGCTGCGCCAATTGTCGATTCAAAAACGTCTGCGGTGGCTCACTTCGCGCCCGAGCCGAAATCAGCACCGGCAACCCCTGGGCCGCCGACCCCGGCTGTTATCTCACCGACGAGGAAATTGCCGGCGAACTCGTTTGAGCCCAACCGCGTTTTACTTGTCTGACAAACGATCCATGAACTAGATGTCACGAACAACGCCTGTCCGTGCATGTTCTTACTGCGCATGCTGGTAATGGTTTTAAACCAATCGCATTAAGAACGCGTGTATGAATGAGTAGACCCTGTCAATGCAGTGCAGGTCTGAAGACGCATCAACGTGCATGCAGCGGATTGACATCCGGTGCTCAAATGTCTTAATGTGCGATATGGCCGTAAGGCATGGAATTGTAATGTTTTAAGTTGTCCAAAACTGCCGCGCAGATCAACGGCAAGGTGTATCGCAAAGACAGCTAATCAGAGGCATAAATGATGTCGGTACCACTGTGACTGTTTGCTTCGCGGTGCTGTCATTTTGCAATTCCATCAAAATCTGTCCCCCAAAATGTTGACTTTGCGTGTTTATCACATATTGTTCTATATCGAACATGAGCGAACAAGAAGTCAAAACGAGTCCAGTTTCACTTGCCAACCGACGTCACACACCTCGGACGCAGGTTGCCTATGAGCAGATCAAATCCGACATTCAACGAGCACGCTATGGCTTGAAGGACTTTCTTCCTCCCATGCGTCAGATTGCAGGGGAGTTGGGCGTCGCCACCAACACCGTCTGGCGGGTGATGAAACAATTGGAAAAAGAGCAGTGGGTCAAGCTCTCCGAGAACGGTCGGTATCGCGTTGATCAGCAATTGGAAAAGACCGTTCTCAAACGCCATAACATTTTGATGGTGGTCGAGGGGATGGATCACATCACCCGTTCCATTTTCCAGCAGGTCTATGACACGCTGCGTGATGATGGCCTTAAAAAGCAACTGGCCGTATCGCTGCAGATGGTCAATGTCGAAAAAGCGTTTGATTCTGACGCGCTTCGGGGAACGGATGCGGTGCTGTTATGCGGGCCGTTTCATGGCTCACCCTTACCTGCTTCACTGATGTCAGGTGATTTGGATATCCCGGTGTTGGGTGTGAACACGCCTGTGTCATTTGGTTTGTCACACACGATTCAGACGGATCATTTTGCAGGCGGCGAGATGGCGGCCCAACATCTGTTTGAACATGGCTATCGTGAAGTCGCGTTACTTTGTGGCAATGAAGACAACCCAGCCATGGAAGCATTTGAATTGCGCGTGATGGGTTTCCGCACACGCTGGATGCAGCTTGGCATGGGGGCCAATACGATTCATGAGCTCAAATGCCCGTTGCAGTGGATTAGTCGAAGTGTGCAGTTGTTAACGGCGTTTTTCGAGCAGCGACCTGCGCTTCAGGCATGTTTCTGTTTGACGGATGCGATTAGCATTTTTGCGTATCAGGTTTTAACGGAGATGGGCAGGAACGTGCCCAAGGATATAGGGCTGATGGGCTTTGACGGTTCGCAGCGTGCATATTGGCACCAACCGCGTTTGGCTTCATTAAAACAGGAGATGCAAGCCATCGCTTATCTGGCCATGCAACGTCTGCGTGAGATGATCGAGAAACGTCCGATTGATCAACCCAGGATGCTTGTTGCCCCGTGTCTGGTTCCCGGCGATTCGCTGCAAGATCAAAACCGGTAAGGAGTCTGAAACATGATTGGCAAATGCCGCGCTGATGCCTTTACGCTTATCGAATTGCTCGTTGTAATCAGCATCATCGCGCTGCTCATTGCGATTCTGTTACCTGCTTTGGCAAGTGCGCGCAAGGCGGCTCAAGGTGTGCAATGCCTCAGTAACCTCAGGCAGTTTGGTGTTGCCTCACAGGTTTATACCAATGACTACAAAGGGCTGATTCGCGGTTGGACCGAAAAGACCAGCTCCCCGACTTTGCCATGGTTTGCAGCCTTTTCCCCTTATCTTGGCGGCGATTCAGCAACCAAAGCCAGCGCGACAAGCGTCATGAAAAAAATGGAATGTCCACTGGTTGATGATGCTTATGGCTACGCAGTGGACTACGGCACGGATACCGAGGCTTTCTGTACCTACGCGATCAATTATTATCTTGACCCGAATCGAGGTAATGCAGTCAACGCACCGTTGGGACGCATGACGCAGATCAGCGAAGTGCTCGATCCAAGCAGAATGCTCTACCTCATTGACGGCTGGACACGTTTTGATGATACGGCAGGACAGGTGCTATCCAATTACCCACCGCCTTCTGGAGGTGGCCCGCCCGGTGTGGGTTCGACAGTGGATTGGATGTATCGAATATACACGCCACATTTAAGTGAGACTTCTCAGGGATTGTTTGTTGATGGGCATGCACAGGTTGTCCCCTTGAAACTGGACCTGCATTGGGTCAATCCGTGGGATCATTGAGTGATCATGAACAGAAAGCAGTTTGCAATGATCGACAACGGATGGTTCTTGCCGCTGATCGTATGTCTGTGTGTGGGGGTGAGCAATAGCCTCTTGGCAGCGTTTAACGTTCTGGATTACGGTGCAAAAGCCGATGGCGTGCATGATGATGCGCCTGCGATTCAAGCTGCCATTGATGCGGCGATTGCGACCGGAAAGCCTGCGACCGTTCTGATTCCCAAAGGTACCTATCAACTCAAAACACTCACGCGAACCACTTATCCAAGTCGCTACACGACCGATTGGCAAAAGCCCGTCTCAGCTCATATGCTCATCGCCAATGCCAGCGAACTTTCAATCATCGGGGAGCCCGGTACGCGCTTGCTCATGGGGGTGCCCAATGCCAACGGCATCCGTATTAATCACAGCAATGCAGTGACGCTAAAACAATTGGTCATTGATTACGATCCGCTGCCTTTTACGCAGGGAACGATATCAAACGTCGATCATCAAAACGCCGTATTCACTTGGCAACGTCATGATGGATTTCCCAGTCCAACACAGAAGCATTTTCTCAAGGCTGCAAGGCGTCGCGGTTCGGTCTTTGAAGCAGCAACCGGGCAACTCAAAGCCAATACCAAAGACACGCATTTTATCAGTCAAATCCAAGAGCTCGGGCAGGATCAATTTGTGTTCCATGTCGATCGCCAACAAACGCCATCAGGCACAGCGGGAATCGATCCGGGGGACCGCTTTGTCATGCTGGCGCGCGGCGGTGGGGCAGCAATAGCAATGTGGCATAGCCAGCGTTGTCAGGCTCAACAGATCACGGTGCACAGTTCCCCGACCGTTTGTTTTGCTGTGATTGATTCAGATCAGATGGCCATTGATCAATGCACCATCAAACCCTTGCCCGGGCGATTGCTTTCAACCAATGCGGACGGCGTGCATTGCAAAGTCAATCGAACTGGGCCACGTGTGACCAACTGCAATTTTTCTGCAATGAGTGATGACGCAGTAAACATCTGTGGCAGGGCGGTCATGACCTATGAACAACCGCATCCCGATCAACTACTTGTGGAATGGATTGAATATCTGCGGACGGGAGATCGTGTTGTCCTGGTTGATCAGCAGACTGGCAGGCAAACCGTCGAAGCAGTCATACGCGACATCAAGCCCGACCATTGGCAGAATCACCGTGCACTGCGATTGACGTTTGATCACCCGCTTGGCGATGTGCTGACACAGTCTGAAGTGGGCAGTGAACTTGTCAGTAACAAACAACGTGCAGCAATGGCGGCGGTGGGAAAGAAAGTCGATGGCCGATTACCTGATCTGCTGGTGAACCTCAATGCGTTGGGGAGTGGTTTTGAAATTT
>JBICHS010000110.1:0-7956 GCA_043101135.1 Phycisphaeraceae bacterium JB051 | reverse complement strand
ATTGGGGACGGTCGTCAGTGATGGCAATGGTGATTTTGTCCTGGACATCGAAGCGATGGGTGCAGGCAGCTTCCAGGAGTACGATCTTGGAATACTCATCACTGCCCCCAAGCATCGGAATCTCTGGCAAACCATCAAGTTACCATCGGCGAAGAAGCGACTTTTGGTTATGATGAAAAAGGGAGCTGCCGGACCACCACCACCGGGGGACATTCTCAGGGAATCGTTGCAACTCAAAGATCGATTCATGGGTCAGTAAACGGGTAAAGGTTTCGTCGAATGCATCATCAGCGTCACAGCTATAAACCACCCAAAAGCCGTATCCAATTCGGGTCCGGCGGGATGATGTTCATCATCGTCTCGCTGCTGATCCTATCGGTGGCACTCTATACCAATTCCCCCCTGCTTTACGGTGCGTTCGGTTTGATGATCGGTGCGCTTTGCATCTCAACAATCGTCAGTTGGCAGATGATGCGCGGCATTACGGTTCAGCGCATTTTGCCCAGTCACGGCGTGGCGGGTGAATCGACGGCGATCCGATATCAGATCGTCAATCACAAACGCTTCATGCCGGTGTTCTCACTGGTGGTGCGTGAAACCTGGGGACGTGGCAGCAGTGGCTGGAGAAAGTCCGGACCATTGGTCGACGACCCGATCAAACTCAAAGGCCTGCCGCACGGTTGGGTGTTGCATCTTGGCCCCAATCAGCGTGTTCAGGCTGAAGCCCCCTGCTGGCCGATCCGCCGCGGTGCCCTGCGTTTTGAGAAGATTCAGGTTTACACCTCCTTCCCCTTTGGCGTGATCCGGCGGATGCTTGAATTTGAGCAGACGTCACAAATGCTCGTTTACCCGCAGCTTTTCCGCATCAATCGTCATGTGCTTTACCGCCTGAGTGACGCGGACCCGCATGGTCGCAAGAAACTGGATAAATCCGGTGGCAATGAAGAATTCTTCGGGCTCCGCGAATACCGCAGTGGCGACAGCCTCAAGGTCGTGGACTGGAAACGCACTGCCCGTGCTGGCAAGCTCATCAGTCGTGAAATGACCCAACCCAGCCCGCCGAAAATCACCATGGTGCTGGACCTGACTTTCGACGAATCCAAACTTGCTGGCGAAGGTGAATCCGGTGGCATGCTCGGCGGACTCTTCGGTAAGGGTAAGAAGAAAAAACAACTCACACTCGCTCAGCAACAGGCCATGCTCCACGAACGCTGCATCTGTCTGGCGGCATCCATGGCCTGCGATGCTTACCTGCATGGTTACCAGATCGGCATGAGTGTCATCGGTGTGCCTTCGGTGCCCTTCCCGGTGCATCACTCCCTGCCACACCGTACCCGCATGCTCGAAGCGTTATCCCAGCTGGACCTCAAATACCTGGACAACTCACTGACCTCAACGAGCACCATCGGCATGGTTCCTTCCGTGGTCATCCAATGCTCCGAACATGGCAACGTCCCGGCAGGCCCGCAGACGCAGGTGCTGCGTGCTGACGAAATGCAATCCTTCGTCCTTGAGTTTGAAGACGGCTCAGCAAGCGTGCTCAACAAGCAGGTGACCGTGCTGTCCAAACGCGAAGAAATCGGAAAGGTTGGTGCATAACCCATGGGTGTGATCTACCTTTTCCGTCGACTGGTTTTTGCACAGGTCCTTTTGGGGATCGTCGCTTTCTGCATGGCAGAGCCCAACCCGGGTATGCTGCTGATCGCAGGTGCCCTGGGCGCTTTGAGCTGGTACGTGGTGGAAGGCCCGACGGGTAAACCGTTACCCCAATGGATCATTCTCCCCGGTGCGGTGCTGGCGGTTGCCTGGCTGCTTTTTGATCTGTGGTGGCAACACGGGCAGATCATCGGCGCGATGGGTCACTTCACGATGTGGCTGCAAATCCTGCTGCTTTACGCGAAAAAGACCAACCGCGAGTATGGCGAAATTCTGGTGCTCAGTCTCATGCAGATGATTGGTGCCAGCGTGTTGACGGTGTCGATGATCTTCGGCGTGCTGCTGGCTGCGTATTGCGTGCTGGCTTTGTTCACGCTGCTGCTTTTCCATCTCAAGGCGACCAGTGACCTGGTTCTCGAAGCCAATCGCGTGGCTGCCCCGGCTCATGTGGACCTGCCGCGTCCCAAAGCCGTTGCCTGTCGCGGCCATAAATGGCAGTTCCGCAGCGTTGCCATGGGCATTGGTGCCGGCTGCTGCTTCGTGGCGTTTTTCGTCTTCCTGGTCATCCCGCGATCCGGCCAATCCCAGCTTAATCCCAATCTCGGCCAGGGCTATGGCCAATCCAATGGTGCTGGCTTCAACACCTCCATCACCCTTGATGGCAAACCGATCAACGCAGGCCCGCTGACACCTGCCCTGTACGTCAAGGTCAAGAAAAACGGCAAGTCGGTGAGCAACAGTGATCCGGACTTCTCGTTCCTGCTCCGCGGTGCGACCATGGACGAATATTCGAGCACATCCCACAATTGGACCCGCTCGAATCTTGGTGAGTATGACCGCGATGTCACCGTCCCTGCCCATTTGGCAACCGAAGACAGCTACGGTGAAGTCTACAAGCTGGAGATCACGCAGCGCGGCGGCTCGGACGCCTCCAACCTTTTCTCGTTTGAGGACAAGCCCACGGTCTACTTTGAAAGTCCGGATCTTGACACGCAGCAGATCAAATTCAATATTCTCGACCACCAGTTCAACACGGCCAAAGCCTTCCGCGGTGCCTTGCATTACACGATCATGGCCCCGGTTTCACCTGACGCCAAGTTCTACGAAACCTACCCGCAAATCGACACCTCGTCGGGCCAGGTCACCCAGAGTGGACGTTACAACCGCTCCCGGTTTAACGAAGAGAATTATGCACTGCATTGGAAAGACCGCCGTCAGAAACTGGTCATTGCCAACTACACCCGTCAGATTCTCAAGAACAACGGCTTTGGCAACAAAGTCAACGGCCGAAACCTTTCCGACGAAGAAAAGCTCAAAGTCGTTGCCTTCCTTTCGACCTATCTCAAAGAGAACTTCGCCTACCAGCTTGACGCAGTGGATCTGTCCAAAGACCGTGAACCGATCACCGGCTTTTTGTTCACCACCAAAGCTGGTCACTGCGAACTCTTTGCAGCGGGTTTGGCGGCGATGCTTCGATCCATCGACATTCGCGCCCGCGTGATCACCGGCTATCGTGTCAGTGAGTACAACCGTTTTGGTGGCTACTATGTCGCTCGCCCGATTCATGCTCATGCCTGGACAGAGGTGGAACTGGCCCCCGATGTCTGGAGCGTCTACGATGCCACGCCCCCGGATCGCGTCCTGGCAGAGCATACGCAAAACCGCAGCATGTTTGATCCGCTGCGTGAGTTCTATGAGTACATGGAATTCATGTGGGTCGATACCGTTGTTTCATACGATGCCAAGCGTCAGAAACAGATGGTCAGCGGTGCGACGCACACGCTCAAGGCCGTGACGCGCACGCCCAACAAACACATCACCAAGATCATCGAGTGGGTCAAGAACCTGCCTGAGACACTGAAGCTCAACAAGCTCAGCTACTCGATCATGGGTGTGATCATCTTCCTGATCATCCTGGGTGTCGCGAGCTTGATTCACACGATTGTTGTCCAGAAACGCCGTCTGACCGCGTTGCAGCTTCAGCGTCTGTCCCGTAAAGACCGCAAGGCTTTGGCCAAGCGTTTGAAGTGGTATCTGAACATGCTGGAGATGCTCGAACGCAACGGCTATATCCGCCCGATCTGGCAGAGCCCGTTGGACTTCTCCCGTGAGTTGGCCCGATCCAATCCCAATCGTTTCAACCCCGTGATTTCGCTGACCGAGATTTTCTACGAAATTCGTTTTGGGCACCGTGAAATGGACGATGACCGTCGCAATCGTGTTCGGGAACACATGCGATTGCTTGAACACGCCCTGCTGCGTCGTGGTGCCAAGGTCAAGACGTAAACCAGTACCGGTCGATGACGATCGTGTTTTGCGGGACGAGAGAGCCAAAGCGTGAAGCCGCAACGTTCCAATTCATCCTCGGGGACGTACGAGCTGGCCACCACACCAGACGAGCCGGCAGCGCGTGCGCCCAAACAAGCGGGCACACCGTCATCAACCAGTAAACAAGACGCGTCCCAAACACCAACCAGCTCATCGCCAAACAACGGCCATGGCAACGGCAAAGGTAAAAGCCCGCAGTCATCCAACGCCCTGAGCGAACCGCGAAAAACCAATGCATGGCGAAATATCCTGCTGTTTTTACTGCTGTTGTTGACCTGTCTGCCGATCCTGCTGATCAATCTGGGGCAACCGGATGTGGTTGATTCCAATGAAGCGTCCCATCTGCTGCGATCACTGCAGACCTGGCAACGGTATGACATCCTCAGCGACCAGCGCGGTTTTTCACTCGAATGTTTAATCCCTCACCAAAACGGTGAGCCGGCGTTAAATGAGCCACCGGGCCTGACATGGACGCACATGGTCTGGTTGATGTCGATGGACCCGTTACACATCTCGCCTGGCCAGTTAACGCTCCGAGCGCGATTCTGCTCGGTGTTCTTTGCTGTGATCGCGATTATCTGCGTTTACTGGGCGGGATACTCATTGGGGCGACACCGCACGGCCATGTTGAGCATGTTGGTCTTCGCGGCCAACCCGGTATTCCTGTATTACGCACGAACCGCAACACCAACAATGGTCCAGGCAGGCTGGGGCATGCTTGCCATTGCGACAAGTCTGTGGGCCATCCGACCATTGCGTCCGATGCCTTCCACCGAACGCCAGTTTATCGGCTGGATTATCTGCGGGATTGCCCTGGGGGCTGCGACCCTCACTGCCGGCCCGATCACGTTGGCTACCATTGTCGCGCCGATCTTCCTGTTGATTCTGCTTTGCCCGGATCGGGTGAGTCATCTCATCGGCCTACTTGCCTCACTACTCATCGCCCTGCTTCTGGTGGTTCCATGGCTGATGTATGCCCATGAACACAACCCGCAGGTTTGGGAACACTGGTTGGCGAGCATCATCTCCGTCAGACAGCTTGAACCGGGCTTTTTCTGGTCTCAGGCGACCCAACGCGGCAGTTGGTTACTGCTTGCCTTTGCACCTTGGCTGATGTGGATTCTAGCTGTGGTTGCTCAGCCATTCAGTCGGTCGACCAAGGGCATGCGTCGGATCAGTTTGTGGCTTGCAAGCAGTTGGTCACTGGGTGTGATCCTGCTCGTTTTACCGATGCCGACCCCAACCAAGCTCAGCGAGTTGGTGCTGCTATTGCCCCCGGTGTGCCTGTCAGTAGGTCAGTTGTTTAACCATCTGGGTGATCTGTGCAAAGCCGATCACGCGCCGCGGACATGGCGTTGGCTGCGTTGGCCTCAGGCATGCGTGTTTTTGGCCTTGTCGCTGATCGTGCCCTGGTGTCTTGCCAATCAGGAGGCCATGGTTCAAACCGGGCTCTTGCCACCGAGTCTGGCAATGGACATCCCGGGCAAGATCATTGGTGCGCTTCTGCTGTGTTTGATTGGTCTTTGGATTTTATCCCTGCCGGGCGTGATCAATCACCGTCCTGCACGGGCGTTGGTTTGCTGGAGTCTGTGGTGTATCGCCATTGCCACACTGATCATGGCCCCGATCACGCGAACCGAAGCTGCCAGCTATGCGGGACGTGACGATGTACTCAAGCTCTCCAATCACCTTGAGAACGCTTCGCTGTTATGGCTTGAACGAGATGTCGAACCGCAGTCGCCTGATCCGCGCGTGCTGTTTTACCTGCAGCGAAGTGTGCCACAGATCAAGTTTTCGCAGCTTGGTTCGACGTTACAGACCCTCAAAACCGAAGGGCCGAGTCAGTACGTCGTGATCATCGGCCCGATGGATTTACGCATTGATCACCCTGACATTCACCCGCTGAATATCCTCCGAGATGCCCGCCTGAGGTTGTGGCGATACGATATTGCTGATACAACTTCGCCTTCGAATGCTTCAAACCAGTAAGGAAACCACGCTCTCATGCCCGAGCAACCGGAAATCAGTATCGTTATTCCTGCCCTCAACGAGGAGGAAAACATTGACCTGCTCGTCGAGGAAGTCAAGAAGGCCATCGCCGACAAGGATATCAGCCTTGAGATGATTGTCGTCGACGACGGCTCGACGGACACCACGTTGGCCAAGCTCCAGGCTGCCGCCAAGGTTTACCCGTGGGTCAAGGCATTGCATCGTGACAAAGCCCAGGGGCAGAGTGCTGCCATGTACGCGGGGATTCAATTCGCATCAGGCAAGTACATTGCCATGCTCGATGCCGATTTGCAGAACGACCCTGCGGACATTCCCAACATGTATGAGGAGATGTGCAAAGGCAATGTGGATCTGGTTCAAGGTGACCGCAGCCGCAACCGCAATGACAACATCGTCCGCCGTTGCACCTCATGGGTGGGTCGCACCGCCCGCAGATTGATCCTCAAGGACACGGTTCGCGATACGGGTTGCTCCAGTCGTCTACTCAAAGCCGAGTTTGCCAAGCAATTACCGTTGCTGTTCAAGGGCATGCATCGCTTCATCCCGGTTTACTCACTGATGCTCGGCGCAAGGATCGTGGAAGTGCCGGTCAATCACCGTCAGCGTCATGCCGGTGTTGCCAAGTACGGTGTGATGAATCGCGCGTTTGTCGGGTTGGTGGACTGCTTTGCGATGCGCTGGATGCTCAAGCGTTACCGCAATCCCGCTGCGTTTGATGCGACACAATCCGGGGACAACGTATGATTCACGCTTTGCTGCTTTCGATGGTGTTGACGGCTTCGCCTGTCCAAAGTTCGACACCGGAAATTGAAATCCATCTCAAACCGGAACTGGCTAAGGTAGAGGAAATCTGGATCGCTACGGATGATGCCGGCGTCATGCAATATCACTTGATCTACCACGATGGTCGTGAAGAGTGGCTTACGCCCCAAGCTTTTACCCAAATGATTGTCGATGACCAGAACGCACGTGGCTGGTTTCTGACTTTCTTGAATATCACCAGCCCCTTTGGCTTGATCTGGGTAGGTGTCGGTTTGCTGGGACAGATCCTGTTCACAGGCCGTATGGTGGTTCAACTCATCGCAAGCGAGAAGTCCAAACGCTCAGTGGTCCCGACTGCGTTCTGGTGGATGAGTCTGATCGGTGCGACAATGCTGATTATCTATTTCATCTGGCGATGGGATGTGGTGGGTATCCTCGGCCAAGCCACAGGTTGGTTTATTTACATACGCAACCTATTCCTGATTTACACACACAAAAAGTCTCAACAGCTCGGTGAATCGCCTGAAGACGCAGAGGCTGCTGCGGAGTAATTTTGTCTTTTGCATCCAAGACAAATTAGCCACAGATGCACACAGATGAACACAGATAAAACAAGTGTCCGTCACTCCCGCGCAGGCGGGAGTCCAGTGATGCATGCAAGCGTCAACTGAATACCACTGGATTCGGGCCTTCGCGGGAATGACGAAAAATTGCATGCCTTGTTATCTGTGTGTATCTGTGTGCATCTGTGGTTAAAATGCTTATCACCAATGACCTCATCAAGTACAAGGACGCACAGCCACCATCATGAAACCTGTCGCACGAATTATTGATGCCAATGCCAATCGTGCCCGTGAAGCGATTCGGGTGATGGAGGAAGCTGCGCGGTTTCTGTTGGATGATGCTGCGTTATCTGAAGCCATCAAATCACTGCGACATGATTTTGCGACAGCGGTCAAGGCGATCCCTGCGCAGTTGCCGTTGTATCGGGACACGCCCAATGATGTCGGCACGCAGATCACCTTGCCAACGGAGACGGCGCGGGCATCGGTGAATGATGTGGTGATTGCTGCAGGTAAACGACTGTCCGAAGCGCTGCGGGCGATGGAGGAATACGCCAAGACGCTGCCGAACTGCAAAGCACCTGCGATGATTGAGCAACTGCGTTACCGCGGTTACACCATTGAGCAGCAACTCACC
>JBICHS010000109.1:0-14352 GCA_043101135.1 Phycisphaeraceae bacterium JB051 | reverse complement strand
GGCAAGCTCGATCCCGATGAATTTGCGATCATGAAGGAACATGCAGCCTATTCCATGCAGATCCTCTCGCAAATTGAATTCACCGATGAGTATGAAGACCTTGCCCGCATCGCATCACTGCATCACGAAAAGCTCGACGGCTCAGGTTATCCCTATGGCCTCAAAGCAGACGAACTGACCATTGAATCGCGCGTCCTTGCAGTTGCGGACATCTATCACGCCATGACCCAGGATCGAATCTATCGTAAAGGAATGGCAGTCGACAGAGCTTTGTCCATCATTGATGACATGACGCCAAACCAACTTGATGAAGACTGCGTCCATGCTCTGAAGCAATTTCTGGGGTACGCAGCACCTTCATAACAAAGAATAAGGAATAAACGATTTTCCGGTTGATTTGACAGTTGGAATCCCATATTGTCAGATAATCACAACCAAGCGGTCGGGGGACCGCATCTTCTAACACTTGTGTCCAGTTGATCCAGGCAAACGGGACACAACAAAACGGCACTTGTACCGATGCAGGAATTTCGACTTAGTTTCGGGGCGATTCGTATCCTTTCCCATGAAATCATGGAAGTTGTTGTCGATGAAGGTTTAGAATTGACACTCGAACAGGTAGCCGAGTACCACGAGTTCATCATTGATCGCATGCCCGTTGGCTGCGGCATTCTGGTCAACAAGGCCAACAGCTACACCTACAACTTCGAAGCCCAACAGAACATCTTTCTCAAAGGTCACATCAAGGCCTTCGCCCTGCTGGTCCATAACACGTCCGCCAAACTCGCATCCGAATCACTGATCCTGATGCAGCGTGGCAGAATTGACAGTGAGATCAAAATCTTCGAAGACTTTGATACTGCCCTGCAATGGCTCGCAGATCAGGTGAACATCGAAAAACCGGATGTCGCCCCCAAGTTCTTCCCTGAGAACAACTGATTGAAGCCAACGTAATTCAACATACCAGGCTTAGCGGCCATGTGGCCATCCCATGCAAGCATCGTGGTTGGATATCGACGCTGTCAAAGACACATCCAGCAAGACAAAACGAGACAGATGAATGGGGAACGCACTAGTGTTCCATTGCATCTGTTTTGAAGGGTATCGTTCCAAGACAACCGAGCCAAGATGGCTCGGCTATATTGACATAGCCCGGCCATCTTGGCCGGGTTTCAAACGCAACAAATTAGCTGTAATGCACCACTAGCCTTGCGTGCCATTTAGAGAATTGGACGCCCGAGCAAACGGTCCAATTTGCCCTCGACCGCACCAAGTCGCTCCGAGGCCTGTTGAGGGGAAAGCTTGAGATGATGCATCACCAAGGCAACCTTCACCAAGCCACCGGATTGGTCAAGCAGCGTAAAGGCGTCCGCGCGATCCAACTGGCACTGTTTTGCCAATATCCGTGCTGCTCGGTCGCGAAGCTTGGCGTTGGTTGCTTTGACGTCCACCATGAGATTGCCCCATGCTTTGCCCCGTTGGACCATCACGGCGGTACTGATCATGTTCAACGCCAACTTGGTGGCGGTGCCCGCTTTCATGCGTGTTGAACCGGTCACCACCTCAGGCCCCACCGGTAAAGCGATCAGGTGATCCACCGCCACGGGCAAAGGTTTGGGCAAGTCCACACAGCAAAGCATCCCCGTCGCCGCACCACATGTATGAGCATATGCCAACGCACCCCAAACATAAGGCGTTGTCCCACCTGCAGCGATCCCAAGCAAGGCGTCGTTGGCATCCAGTTCCAACTCCTGAAGCGCAGCAATGCCGCCCTGCTCTTCGTCTTCCTTGCCTTCACTGCTCTTTCGCAGACTGCCATCCCCGCCAGCGATGATGCCCACCACTTCGCCCGGGTCACAGCAAAATGTCGGCGGGCATTCCGAAGCATCAAGCACCCCCAGGCGACCGGATGTCCCAGCACCGATATAAACCAAACGCCCGCCCTGCTGCATGCGTTGGACAACATCATTGACAAAACGCCCAATTTCCGGGATGGCCTGCTCAACAATTTGCGGGACCAACTGATCCTGCTGATTGATCGTGGCTAGCAATTGGGTCACATCCTGAATATCCAAATCATGCGAAGCATCAAGCTGCTGCTCAGTTAAAAGGTGGCCACGGTCTTGGGGGATATTGTTTGACATAGGTAACTGCAATTTCCAAAGCACATTTTTTTCAAGGCATTTTTACCACAGAGGACACAGAGAGCACAGAGAATGATGCTTTTAGAATTTCTTATCTCTGAGTTCTCCGTGTGCTCTGTGGTTAATTAAAATCAGTCTTAACATTTGCCAATCCACGTCCCCGCGACACCCGGCGAATCCGCGCCGGTGATCTGTGGCAAGGTGATCGGGATACCATCCTGCGACAAGGCGCCAAGCACCGCAAAGCCCATCGCTTCACGCATGCTCACATCAATACCCAAGGTGTCACTGAGCATCACTGGGTGTTTCACATGCTCACGAATTTTCTCAACCAGTAGTGGATGACGCGAACCGCCGCCCGCAAGCACCAACTCAGCTTTGGGTGTGCCATTGACCTGTTTGGCTAACAGACGCGCAAGAGCATCGACAGCAGCATGAAGTAAATCACATGGCTTTTCCTGCGTCTGCTTGATGAGGCTTGCAACCCAGTGAAAATCAAAATCCTCCCGCCCAGTGGTGCGTGGCAAGGGACGCGAGAAAAACGCAGCCTGCTCAATCAGGGGCAACAAGTCCATTTGAGATTGCCCCTGCGATGCGCGAATGCCATCTTCATCAAATCGCACATTGGGAAACAGCTGCTGCACCAAGCCATCAAGCAGGAGATTGCACGGCCCGATGTCCATGCCAAGGATATGTGTTAACGCATCATCCGTGTCGGCTTGAGGCAGGTAGGTGATGTTGCAGATACCACCAAGATTGACGATCCAACGTGATGACTGCGTATCGCGGTAAAGAATCCAATCCGACATCGGCGTAATCGGTGCGCCATTGCCCCCTGCAATGAGGTCAGCCTGACGCAGGTCATAGCAGACGGGGACATTGAGTTTGTGCGCGATCGGCCAGGGATCGAGTAACTGCCAACTCAAGTTTTCATCGGGCAAATGTCGAATGGTCTGCCCATGCGCGACCACCGTATCAAGCTCGTTGGCATGTGACATTTCAGCCAGACAGTCCGCGTGAAACTGCCCGAATTCACGTTGTATTTTGAGTATTTCTGACGGTGGGACAGGCTTATCCTCAGCCAATGCACGAAGGCGTTGGGTGAGAGGCCCCAGGGCGAAGCTGCCCTGCTCCAGAAGTTTGGCAGACATCTCCAACCCCGTGCCGATGATCTGGACGATGGCAATATCCAAACCGTCAAGTGATGTACCGGTCATGCAGCCGGCGAAGATTCTGGTAGGCTTTGACATCATGATCATGACTACAGGATAACGCATGTCTGAGCGCAAGGAATCCAATCTCTATTTCAACCGACTCATGGGCGGCTTGTTGCTACTGGGTTTTGCTTCGGGTTTGCCGGGGCAATGGTCACTTTTGGGTCAACCGTTACAGGCATGGTTGGGGGACATGAATGCCGGGAAAGTTGCCCTGGGGCGGTTATCGCTGATTGCACTTCCCTACAGTTTCAACTTTCTCTGGGCCCCCTTACTTGACCGGTTTGGCGTGCGTTTTTTCGGCTCGGTCGGACGCCGTCGGGATTGGTTGTTACTCATTCAAATCCTGCTGGTTTTAAGTATCGCCTTGCTGGGTGTTTTTGGACCACGCAGTGAAACGGATAGCTGGCTGCCACTGATTGTCATGGGTGTGTTGATTGCGTTTTTCTCAGCCACGCAGGATGTCGTTGCCGACGCCTACCGTACGGATAGCCTGGGTGAACACAACCGCGCAGCCGGTGCAGCGGTGTTCGTCAATGGCTACCGCATTGCCATGGCTATTGGGGGTGGTGGGACGATGTACTTTGCTGACCGACTGGGTTGGCAGAATGTGTATCTGATCCTGGCAGCGTTGATGGGCATCGGCGTGGTGGGCACACTGCTGTGTCCACGGCTTGATGATGAAGCACAGGTTGCGCCTGCGTCACTGCAGGATGCGGTGGTCAAACCGGTGGTGGACTTTTTCACGCGACATGGCATGCTCGGTTTTTTGATTCTTGCATTTGTGATCTGCTTTAAATTGCCCGATGCGACCTGTCGCGTGATGGTCACCCCCCTGCTGCAAACCGAGTTGGGCTTTGCCAAGGACATCATCGGCATGAACCAGTTCTGGCTGGGCATGTTCATGAACATCGTCGGCGCGATGCTCGGCGGGTACCTGATGGCCAAGCTCGGTTCACGTCAATCAATCTGGTTGGCAATGGTGTTGCAAATGCTCAGTAACCTGGGCTTCGTGGTACTTGCCTCGCAGCCTGCGCATCTCGGACTGCTGGCAACGGTGGTGAGTGTCGAGGCGATCTGCTCGGGGATTGCCACCGTGTGTTTCATTGCCTACATCATGGCTCAGTGCAACAAGCGATTCAGCGCGACGCAATACGCCCTGTTCACCTCACTCAATGCAGCCACGGGAACCCTTGCTGGCTCACTCACCGGTGATGCCGTACAGGCGTTGGGTTATCAGACGTTCTTCTGGTTGACGGTGAGTTTCGGGCTTCCAGCGATGGTGCTTTACGCAGTGATTGGGCAAATTCACAAACGATCCAATCGAACTTCCAACCCTTCTTAAGCGTATCAATAAGTAGCCCGGAGAAGGTAAAGGGGCCTGCCCAGCTTGCCTCGACCTTGAACATAGCCATAAAGCAAAAATTACCAGTACATTACGGACACACACCAACATGAACGACACGCCTGCATCGTCAGAGAAAAAGCCGTTGATCAAACCTCAGGAAACGTCCAACTGGCCGTTTATCATTCGCCTTTTGGCCATTGCTGCCACGACGGTGATTCTGGTTTATGTGGTTTGGTGGGCGGTTTTGTATTCGTTGCAGGACCAGATGCTTTTCCCGGTGGACAAGCTGCCCTCCCCCACGCGTCAACCGCGCTTTGCCAACACTTTGGTGCTGAGTTTACCCCTTGAAGAAGGTGGGACGAACGAAGCCTGGCTGATTCCCGGTCGTGGTGTCTCCCCGGACAAGCCCGCGCCGTTGGTGATCTTTTTTCATGGCAATGCCGAACTCATCGACTTCCAGGACCAGATCGTCAACGAGTACACCAAGCGCGGGATGAATGTGCTGTTGCCGGAGTATCGCGGTTATGGCCGTTCCGCAGGCACACCGAGTTTGCAGACGATTCAGCAAGACAACGAGCGATTCTACGACACCGTCATCAAACAACCCATCGTCGATCCGACACGCATCGTCTTTCACGGCCGCTCGATCGGCGGTGCGATTGCAGGTCAATTGGCAAGTTCGCGTCAACCTGCAGGTCTGATCCTCGAATCCACGCTGGCAAGCATGGCGCAAATGGCCAATGATCGCGCCGCCCCGGCATTCCTGGTCAAACACAAATACAAGACCGACGAAGTGGTTGCCAACCTCAAATGCCCCATGCTCATCATGCATGGCTCAGTCGACGAGATCATCCCCGTTCACCACGGTCACATGCTTCAGCAGGCCAACCCCAACGCGGCTTACCTTGAGTATGAAGCAGGTCACAATGACTTTCCAGGTATGAACAACCTGCCCGACTATTGGAAGCAGATCGACAAGGTCCTCACCGAAGTCGGGATCGACCCATCGGTCAAACCCATGCCCGCCAAGCCCAAGGCAACTGCCCAACCGCAAGCTCAAACTGAGGCTAAACCGGCGGAACCGGCGGAACCGGCCCCGGCCAAATGACAATTGTCATGGTAAATTTACTACAAAAAGGCGATCAATCGTTCGTCTGACATGTCATATTGAAGCAATCAAAACACATTCGACTCTACAACTCCATTTTTAGTCGCTATACTGTCGGGCTCGCATTCAATCATTCGATGCGTACTGCGGGGGATGACTTTGCAGAACCTTTCGGGTGAATTGAAAGGTGACAGTGGCCCTCATGTCCACGGATATCGCAAACAATCCTGAGTACCGGGCAGCTGACAGAGCGTTACGACTTCGCAATCTGAAGATCGGATTCCTGCTGACGCTGTTCTTTGTTCCAGCGGGCAACTGTCTGGAATGGTTTGTCTACCCACAACACATCACTGAGTTCCTGTTGACGCGTCTGCTCTTTGACGTGTTCCAGTTGCCGTTGTTTGTTCTGTTGTTCTTCCCCATTGCCAAGCGGCATATCAAACTGCTCTGTCACATCTGGCCGTTGATCCCCGTGGTCATGGTCAGTTGGCTGATCTATCGTAGTGAAGGTTCGGTGAGTCCGTATTACGCGGGCCTGAACCTCATGGTCATCGTCGCCTGCTTTCTGATCCCATTCACGTGGCTTGAGTCGTTGTTTTACTGCACGATGACACTGCTGACCTATGTCGCTGCATGTGTGGCACATGATCAAACGCAGGTCGACTGGATGCTGCTCCTCAACAACCTTTACTTCATCTCCGTCACCGGCGTGATCTGCGTGGTGGCCTGCTACTTCCTGACTCTCAAGCGGCAGGAAGACTTTCGACTGCGTCACGAACTTGCCAAGCGCAATGATCAGCTTGCTGAACTGGACCGCATCAAGTCCGACTTCTTTGCCAACATCAGTCACGAGTTCCGCACACCGTTGACGTTAATCCTCGCACCTGTGCAAGAGCTACTTAACCGCAAAGACAGCCTGCCTCAGCCGACGCATCAGACATTGGAGTTGGTCAAGCACAACGCCAACCGCTTGCTTAAACTCATCAATGACCTGCTGGAAGTCATTCGCCTTCAGAACAAAACCATCAAGCTTGAAAGTCGCCCGCTGAACATTACAGCCATGGTTAAAGGACTGGTGCAATCGGTGCAGCATCTGGCGCAGGCCAAAGAGGTCACACTCGAACTTAACTGCAACGTAGACCAAGCCATTGTCCTTGGCGATTGGGATCGACTTGAGAAAGTCTTTTTAAACCTGCTGACCAACGCCATCAAGTTCACCACCCAAGGCGACAGCATCACCGTTGAATTAACCAGCGATCAACAGACCGTCACCATCAACATCATCGACACCGGCATCGGTATCGCAGAGAAAGACCTGTCCCAGATTTTCGATCGCTTCAAGCAGGTGGACTCCTCTTCCACGCGACGCTTCCAGGGCCTGGGGCTCGGCCTTGCCATGTCGCGTGAACTGGTTCAGGAACATGAGGGCGAGCTTCACGTCACCAGCAAAATGGGTGAACAAACCTGCTTCACTGTCAGCCTGCCCCTGACGCAAACCGACACGCAAACGCCCATCCAGCAAAGCGGTGATGAGACCGACAACATCGTGAAGATGATGCGTGACGCCCAGCATGCAACCACCGGACTTGCCAGCGAAAGCACGCAAGCCATCGCGGAGACTGGGCAAGGCGAATACCGCATTCTCGTGGTCGATGATGAGCCGGAAATGCGCAGCTTCCTTGCGACCACCCTCAGCGAAGACTACCGCGTCCTGCAGGCAACGGATGGCAACACCGGCCTTGCCATTGCCCAGGAACAACAACCGGATCTGGTCTTACTGGACCTGATGATGCCGGGGATCAACGGCCTTGATGTCTGCGAAAAGCTCCGTCAAAACCCGCAGCTCACCGACATGAAAATCGTCCTGCTCACCGCCCGTGCTGACGAACAGTCCAAGCTTGATGCGCTTAACCGTGGTGCCGATGACTTTCTCACCAAGCCGTTTGGTACCCTGGAACTGCGGACCCGACTGGGCAATCTGCTCAAGACCGCGTCCCTGCAAAAAGACCTGCGCCAACGCCATGAACAACTCCAGAAAACCATGGCACAATTGCAGGCAACCGAAGCCCAGCTCATCCAAAGTAAAAAGATGAACGCGCTGGGCTCACTTGCAGCTGGACTTCTGCATGAAATCAATAACCCGCTCAACTACACGCTCATGGCTTTGCAGATGCTTCAGGAATCACTGGGGGATCTTGGCCAAGACGATCAACAGACACTTGCTGACATTCATCAGGGCATGAAGCGCATCGGTGAAATCGTCAGTGACCTGCGCAGCTTTGCTTACCCCGAACAATCTCAGGTCGGCGCCCAGTGTTTTGCAGCAGACGCGCTGACCATGGCCTTACGCTTCACGGCCCATGACCGTGGGGAGATCACCATCAATGTCCAGATGCCCAAGGCGCTACAAGTTCGCTGCTCGCGATCACAGTTGACACAGGTCCTGGTCAACCTGCTTCAGAACGCCATCGCTGCAGTCAAAAAAGCCCCCAAAGATCGCCAACCGGTTATTGATATTAACGGGCAACTGACGAATGACACAATCGAGATTACAATGCAGGACAACGGCATCGGCATCGCCCCTGAAAAGCTGCCCAAGATTTTCGACCCCTTCTTCACCACACACGAAGTCGGAGCAAACAGCATGGGACTGGGGCTGAGTATCTGCCATGCCATCGTGGAAAAAATGGGCGGGACAATCAGCATTGAAAGTCAGCCTGATCAATGGACAAAAGTAACGATGAGCCTGCCGGCCATCAACCAGGGGTGAGTATCCTATGACCACGCAATCACAAGAACAGAAAATGATTCTATACGTCGACGATGAAGATCAGGCGCTCAAGTACTTTGACAAAATCTTCGGCAAGCACTTTGCCACCCTCACTGCCAGAAGCACCGACGAAGCCATTGCCCTGCTCAAGGAAAACAGTGACCGCGTCGGCGTGCTGATGACCGATCAGCGAATGCCCAAGCGTCTGGGATTGGATCTGTTGATGCATGTGCGTGATGAATACCCGCACATTGTCCGCATTCTCACGACGGCCTACGCCGAGTTGGACAACGCGATTGATGCTGTGAATAAAGGCGAAATCTATCGCTATATCACCAAGCCCTGGAACATCCAGGAACTCAAGGAAACATTGCATCAGGCATTATCCTATAAGCCGATCACCTGCGACTGCGCCCATGTCATCCGTCCTTATGCGATTCTCGCAGCCGGTTTGGCAGGTAGCTTCCGTGGGTGCAAACAAGCCGTCAACCAACTCATTGAACACTGGCCCAACCCATCGTCCATCTGCCCTGCCGATGACACGCAGCAGTTCATCCGACTCGCTGACACGCTTAATCAGGCAGGCCCTGCAATGGATGACAAAATAGCCGTTGCAGAGCTTGTGCAGTCCATTGAGAACACCCAGAGCTTTGCGGGCTCGGTCAACTGCGATGGTGATCCGCAATCCTTTTGCATCACAGTCAATAATCGGATGACACAAGCCGCGATGCATGCGTTGAACAGGGTTGCCATTGATGAAGGTGTCTGCACGCCAACGGTCAAGGTTGCCCAAGAAGTCCGCCAACAGGTAACAGGGCTCGCGATCCATTGGCAAGTACTGCCCAACTCTGACGAAACCCAACAGGTGCAATGGTCCGCCAACCTGATGCTGGTTTACCTGTTCGTTTTTCATCATGGCGGGCAAATCACCGTCAAGCAGCATGAAATAACACTATGGCTGCCGCATGATCCCAGAGCGATCAAGGTCTCTGAAAGTGTCGAAAACTGGCTGTCGGATATTGTCTGAATCCGGGGCAATGCTGCCCTGACTTGATGTTGTCTTGATGGCTGTGATGCAAGTCAATACAAGAATTTCCATGCTTTCGCTGCTCCCGTCATTCCCACGAAGGCCCATATCCAGTGGCATTCTGTTGACGCTTGCAGGTCTCACTGGACTCCCGTCTGCGCGGGAGTGACGGACGGTGGAGTTGATTCATGCAAACGCGGAATAACCCACCAATACTGATTAAAATGAGCACCGCATGTCAATGCGGCGCAGGCGTAAATACGCATCAAGACACCTGCACCGGATTCACAACCGGTGCTCAACAGTCGCTTTAATCATTGGGAATTTGACGCAAACTTATTCACAGCCATCATCATCACAGCCACAGTCTTCCAGACTTTCAAGCATGCTCTGACAACGTGACTTGAGTATCGCGATTAACTCCGGTGGCTCACAGATCGCCAGCTTGTCATGATGCTGCCAAACCCAATTGGCAATCTCTTTAAGACCATCGACTTCAAACGTCATCTCGCAACGCCCATCACAGAGAATGGTGTAATCCTGTGTCATATGCCATTGAATCCCACTCATGTAGGCAACATGTTCGGGCTTGATGCAAAGCTTGATGCGATAAATCTGACCTTCAGGCTGACATCGCCATGATTTGCCCAGATAGGCTTTGAGATCAAAATCACTGCGTCTGAAATGGGTTTGAGTCAAACGCATCTGACTGAGTGAGCTCAGCGGGATTGTTTTGATACCGTTGCCCGGTTGAACCACGGCAATGAGCATCCACTGATAATCCGCGCACACCAGGTGATAAGGATGCATTCGGATTGAATGGACCGCACCATCAGTTGGCGACTGATACATCGCTTCGACACAGCGGTTTTCTTCAATGGCAGGCAGCAGCTGCGAGACATGATCCGTCTGCATGTCGGCCTGTTCGGAGATCGGTGTTAACACCGTGACCTGATCAAGCAGACCGCGACAGACTTCACGTACTGGCAGAGACAGGTTGCTTGTTAATTTGCGTAAGGCATGAATCGCGTCAGCAACCACCTTGCCATCCACATGGGATGCAGCACATTGGATAAGCTTGACCAGCGCGTGAGCTTCGGAAGTCTGAATGTTCATGGGGGGCAGGAAGAAAGTCGCGTTGATCTGATACCCCTTGCCCTTCTCAAAGGAATAGGGGATCCCCGCATCACGCAGGACTTTCAAATCACGAAAGGCTGTAGAACGACTGATATTGAGCTCTTGCGTGATCTCATAGAGCTGTGTGCCGATCCCGGATTGCAGGATCATTACAAGTTCAAGCAGTCTCGGCAGGCGGTTATTATCCATGGATAAAAAACACTGTCGTTCAAGCGGAAACTTACCGGAACACGAAGTCGCTTGAATTTACAGAGGAACTCTCCGATGTCCTATCTTAACAAGATCAGCAACGATTGCACCCGACAACATGCCGGACATGGCAGCTTGTTAACATGCCCTCACGGTTAAAAATCAGTATGATATCTCAGGGCAAATCGACCTGAATATTGAGTTTTTCAAGTAGTGCAAGGAAATGAAAATGGTCACCGGCATTGAGTCCAACCCACTGACCTCTCAAACCGACATCGACGAGATCAAGGGCCAAACCCTTGCATTGCCACAGCATGTCCTGTTGACCAAGGTGATCCTCCAGGACCGCACCGACCGGTATAACGAGTTGGTCCAGGAGCAACGTTGGATGCTCCATCCCTGCGAAAAGCTCACACTCGCGGGCAACCTTTTTGCCTTTGAAAATGTGCTCGACCAATCAGGCAAAATCGCCGTCAAGCTCGCCCCCCTGCCCCAATGGCGCGGTGTCCAGTCACAGTGGGATCTTCATGTCACTGCCAACGGCAAAGAAGGATTCATCGCAACACTCAACGATGCTGATCCCTACCCCTGGCAAGTCATTGAATACACCGGGGGAAAAGTCGGCAGAGCCCGCGCGATGCATCAGCTTCAGAAACAGCACATGCGCTGCCACGAAATCAACTTCCTTTCCAACACCTGGGGCGATCGCTCGCAGGATTCACGCATGAATGAAGCGTTCATTCTTCAGGAAATCGAAGCAGCAAAAAAACTGGGCGTCGAAGTCGTTCAGCTCGATGACGGTTGGCAGGCAGGCCGCACGTCCAACTCCGCGCAGGCGCAGCAGGCAGGCGGGGTCTGGGAAGGCTTCCACGATGGTGACTCGGACTTCTGGGTGCCCGACCCGCAGCGATTTCCCAATGGTCTTGAACCGATTCTTGATGCTGCCAAAGACGCGGGCATGGTGATTGGTTTGTGGTATGCCCCGGACTCAGCGAATTGTTTTGCCAACTGGGAGCAGGACGTCAAAACCGTGATGCGATTGCATCAGCAATATGGTGTGCGTCACTTTAAATTCGACAGCATCAACACGCGTAACCGTGAAGGTGAAATCAACCTCTACAAGTTCTTCGATGCAGTGCTCAAAGAATCCGACGGCCAGATTGTCGTTGACCTGGATATCACCTCCGGATGCCGTCCCGGATACTTCGGGCGCATCGACTGCGGGCCGCTGTTTGTGTGTAACCGCTACACCGATTGGCACAATTACTGGCCGCATCACACGCTTCGGATCATCTGGCAGATGGTGGATTGGATTGAGCCCTCACGCATTCGCATGATGCTGCTCAACCACGATCGCAACACGGAACACTATGTCAACGACCTGTTGGCACCGGCAAACATTTCGCCATCGACGATGTTTGCACCCTTGATGTTCTGCATGCCACTGGGTTGGTTTGAAGTCTCGAACCTGCCTGAATGCTACTTCCAACAGATCAAGCCCATGGTCGATGTGTGGAAGCAGCATCGTGATCAAATCCACGCGGGCACCATTCTCCCCATCGGCAACGAACCCGACGGCGTGCAATGGTCAGGACTCATCTCACTGGCTGAAGATGGCGAGTCCGGGTACATGCTCATCTGCAACGGCATGAGCACCAGCGTGAATCTCACCAGAGATCTACCTGCCAACCTCAAACTCACCGAAAGCAAACAGCTGCTGGGCATGGGTCGCCTGGAGTGCGAAGACGGCTTGGCGCAGGTGACGCATATGCCACCGCAGTCTTACTGGTTTGGTACCTTTATGTGTAAATGACGCGGTAACGTGAATGATGCTGCCAAAGCCGTGTTGCGCCCGGGGCACGCGGGTTGACACAGGCGATTCACCACAAGGCAAGCCGTGCCGCAGGAGCAACACGGCTTTGTTTCAGACAATCATCTCCCAAACGCTTTCACCGCAAGTCGTTTGTATCAAAACCACCTAAAAACACCGCAATATCTTTACTTTAATTTGTTCTAAATACTAGAACTTTTTCTTGACCTGACTGTTCTACATCCTAGAATCCTGCAATGAACCACACCCTCGCCAATGGTTTGGAATTATTGTTATTTCTCGCCAGCTCCGCCCAGCCGCATGGGATCAGCGAGTTGGCGATTGCTTTGGATTTGCCCAAGAGTCATGTCCATCGTCTGCTTCAGACACTGGTTGAAAATCAGTATGTCGAGAAGGATACCAAGCGTCGGTATGCCATTGGTGTCGGTGCTCTGCGATTGGGTCATGCGTTATTGCGTCATATCCCCATTCGTCAGATTGCCTTGCCGGTGATGCAACGTGTGGTGCGTCGCGTGCACTTACCGATGACATTGGCACTGCCGTTTGGTCACGACGGGATTAGCGTTGCCTGTGTGACGCATGATGGTCAGATTCGTGATATCACTGTGACGTTGGGCAGTGTGCTTCATGCCAACACTTCGGCCAGTGGCAAGTTGTTTCTGGCTTTCAAACCAGCCAAAGACCGCGATGCGATTCTTAAAGATCTGGACTATGTGCATCTGGGTCCCAACGCATTGACCAGTCCGTCCGCACTCAAAAAGAACCTGATCCAGATCGCCAAATTGGATTACAGTTTCAACGACCGTGAAAACGGCGAGGACACTGCCAGCCTTGCGGTTCCCATTCGCAATGAACAAGACCGTGTGATCGCCGCCGTTGGCGTTTCGGGCCATCACACGGAGTTTAGCCCCAAGCGTCTACCGGAATTGATTGACGCTTTGAAACTCACCGCATCGCAAATTCAAACCCACCTCATGGAGTCAAACCAATGACCGCGACCGCCAGCCAACAGAATGTCGAAGCCGACAAACAACAGCCCATCAGCACTGCCAATCCGCTTAACCCCATGACACAGGCACATGTGGATCAGTACTGGGAAGAAGGCTACACCATCATCCGCAATGTCTTTGCTCCCCATGAAATCGAACAGCTCTCAGCAGCATGTGACCGTTGGAAATTCACCGGCCAACTGCTGGGGCATACATGGCGTAAACAGAACACCGTCATCTGGATCGACAAGGAAAACGACGAAAATCTCGTGCGTGGCATGCAGTGGCCGTCCTATCATGACCCCGTGATGGATCACTACCGCACCGACCCACGGCTGCTGATGATTCTCGAGCCGCTCATCGGTATCAACGTTAAACAGATCATCAACCAGCTTCACTGGAAAAAGCCCGGCTCGCGTGTGACATGGCCATTACATCGTGATGTGCGTTCGCGTCAGCCGGTTGAAGCGTTCCATGACTTGTTCCCGTCATGGGTACAGACCGGCATTGCCATCGACCCGCATCGTGCAGAG
Source organism: Phycisphaeraceae bacterium JB051 (assembly GCA_043101135.1). Classification (GTDB taxonomy): domain Bacteria; phylum Planctomycetota; class Phycisphaerae; order Phycisphaerales; family Phycisphaeraceae; genus UBA7800. The sequence continues at coordinate 62 of JBICHS010000109.1, read as the reverse complement.
AACGGCGCGATGAAAGTCGTCCCCGGTTCACACAAAGACTACGAGCATGACCCGCACAACAC
>JBICHS010000108.1:0-2921 GCA_043101135.1 Phycisphaeraceae bacterium JB051 | reverse complement strand
TTTTGAAAATCGATCACGCCTTGAATGTCTTTAATAATTTTATTCTTATCCCAATAAGCATTGCTATCACCTGGTGACACACCAGGCCATGGCTGAATATTGGAATGCACGACTCCCTGGTGTGTATAACCGTGTGGCTGCCACATATGAATGGTGTAAATCACATTGTCACATGGATCTTTCAGTGGTTTTAAATCACGCATGCCCCAAGACAACGCACCTGGTCCCGATGCAAAAACCACGGGATGAATCCGGTCAATTTTGCGAATCTCTTGAATGGTTTGTTCAGCCCAACTCGGCCACTTCCGAGGATAACTGGGAAAATCATTCCAATCTAACGGCTCGTTTAATAGTTCCAACCACACATCCACATCTGGAAAAGCAGCTGTCACCTTGGCAAGTTTTGCCCAACATTCTTTGAGTATGCGAAGATTGTTTTGATCTTCCCAATACAATGCAGACGAAGCATTTCGCTTCTCGATATCACTGGTAAACTTTTTATCCGGTGACAAACGGCGTGGATCATCATTGGGAATTTGATGTAGATCCACAATGACAGACAACCCCAATCGCCGGGCATTATCAAGCATCAATGACAACTCTTTAACGCGTGCTTCAAAAAATGCCATCTTCGTCGGATAGTCCCCTTGATGCCAAGCCGGTGCAATCATGTAGCGAACCTGATTGGCCCCCCAATTTTCCCTGGCATCAAGCAGCGTCTTGTAGTCCATTTTGTGAACTGTAAAACCACGATATTGCGTTTTCTGTGTCGGCCCAGCATAACTATTTAAAGTCACCATAAAAGCCACAAGCAATGACAATTTACATCCCATCAAAAAATCCTTTAAACAACAGACCCCACAGCGTCAAGTTTCAGACAATGCGATATGAACCGATATAAAATCCGTCAATTTACAAACAAAATAATTAAAAAACAGTATTATTGATCTCTGACATTACCAGGCATAGTTGCCATCATCCGGGTCATTATGCCAAAAATCACGAATAGGTATTTCAATACTGAATTTAACATGGCCATCCATCCACAGATAGTTTGCCTCACCATTACCATTTCCTGAATGCCATGTTCCAATCCCACCAGGTAAGTTAACTGGCGTCGCATCTTTCGGAAGCATATAACCTGCTGTCGATGCTGCGGACTCTGCCATATATATTTTTTCACTGGGTTGAATGCACCTGTCGTATTTTAGAAATCGCTCGTACCCACTGTATTCCTGACTGGTGCGATAGCTTGTCAGATGCGTTTGGTCGGTCATGTCTGATGGACATGTTTGAATGGTCGTTACACTGTTATCAACACGTTTCCCAGATATCGGCTTCCATGAATCGGTATGAACCGGAACATAAAAAGAGTAAAAGTCATACCATGTCCACCATAACGCCCAATTGCTTGGCGTATAGCCAATATTGACAAATCCAGCGGGCATGGTGCCTTTATTATCACTGGTATAAAGATTAAGCACCGTCCCCCAGCTTTTCATATTATTCGCACAAACCAGTCGACGAGATGACTCTCTTGCTTTCCCCAATGCCGGCAGCAAGATTGCAATAAGCAAAGAAACAATTGAAATCACAACGAGTAGTTCAATCAGGGTGAATCCAAACTGCACTTGCTTTGATCTATTCATAGCCTTCTCCTGTAGACATTAATCAATTAATTGTTTGCATGTATGATGCCATGTATGCACTACAGCACACACCATTTAGATGGCTTCAAACACTTATTTATTATTCAACTGGAAATACTAAACGCGTACGGCCGTTACACTTTCCCGCTCATTGACCCGGGGATTGATTTTTATAGTCTTGAAACCCGTTTTCCCCGTCTGTTCAATGGATGCAAGCAGCAATCTCGCTGCCTCAAAACCTATTTGGTGATTTGCGTGCCCGAAAGAGGTTAATGCTGGCGATAAGGCAGCAAACATGCTCAGATCACAAATGGAAACGACAGAAAGCTCATCGGGCACCTGACGTCCTGAAGCGATTGCTGCACGCAACGCACCCAATGCAAGCTGTTCATTCATCCCAATGATTGCTGTCATCTGCGGGTTCTGTCCCAGCAAACGAAGCGTTGCACGCTGACCATTGGCCCAAGGTACTTTCGGATTTAAATCCGTTGCATCTGTAACATGGACAGGCAACTGATTAATATTCAAATCATATTCAGATAATGCCTGGCTGATGCCCTGCCGCATCTGTTGATAGTTGGCAGAATCAGCAGACAATTCCACCAATCCAATACAGCGATGGCCACGATCCAGTAAATACAACATCGCATCACGCCCCATTGAATAGGCGTCGGTGGTCACTGAATCACATTCTAATTCATCGAAAGCAGTGTCAACCAAAACAAACGGGACACCACGTTGCTTCAATGATTGTAGAACATCTAAAAATTCTGAAACAGGTGGCGGATAAATAATCGCACCGCTTATCATGGCAGAATCAAGTTGATCCAAATACTGCGTTTCATTCTGAAAATCAAAATTAGCGTCGTGCAACAGAATACGTGGGGATTTGATCTGCAACCCCTCTTTAATTCCACTGAGAATTTCGCCAATGGCTTCATTGATTGCAGGCACGACTAACGCGATGGCCTGCTGTTCAAGTGAGCGCCTGGCAACATAAACGCCACTGCCTTGTTCGGTACGTAGATAGCCTTCGGCAGCCAAGGTATTGATGGCCTGCTTAACCATGCCAAGGCTCATACCATACTCAGACACAAACTTACGCATACTGGGCAATTTCGTTCCCGGCTCTAGCGCACGTGACTGGATATTAGCTTTGAGCTGACGCTGAAATTGCTTGACGAGAGGTTCTTCATGAGCGTGATCAATTTCGATGTTCATTTGCATAAGACTCATCTCGATATCATTTAATACATAATGTTAGCACAACAA
>JBICHS010000107.1:0-4498 GCA_043101135.1 Phycisphaeraceae bacterium JB051 | reverse complement strand
CTAAGGTTTTGGCGGAAGTGATCTGGGCATTGGGTCGCATGCAATCCGCAGCCGCGACACCAGGCATCATCGCGTTGCTCGATCACAAGGATGCCACGGTTCGCCGCAATGCCTGGTTAAGCTTGGGCCTGATCGAGGATGACGTTGCGGTTCAGCGGATCAATGATGTGCTCAAAAAGCCCAACCGCAAACCCGAGGATGCCGCAGCATGGACCACGGCCATCGGCTTGATGGATGAGCCCGACGGCGCGTTGCTCAAGGCCATGCTCCCGATCATCAAGCAGAGAAATGTCTCAGGGAAATTGACTATTTTGGGTAAGAATTCTTTTCGCAATGAAGCCACATTCCAGGCACGCATGGCCATGTGGACGCTGCGTATTCACAATCCACCGGGTGTCAGCCAGTTTGCCCAAAAACTCATGCCTTTCACCACGGACCCGATTCTGTTTGACGAAGCCATCCAAACCATTGCCGCGTCGCCTGACGAAACGCTTATCCTCAAGCTGTTCAATCCGATTTATCATTCGAGACTAACTGACTTTTTGAAAATGCCCAGAGCTTTCTACATTGACGGTAGCGCTGCACATACACCCTCTTTAAAAAATGTGCTGGATGTTGATTTCCCCAATGCCCTACCGAGCCTTCGAGCCTCTGCTGCGTTTGCCTATGACAATCCAGCCATCCTCAAACATTCGAAAAATGGACGGCTCATCCACCTGGTCACACGCCAACTAGCAAGAAGTTATGCCTTGTTTATTACCAATCCACAAGCAGTGCAAAACGGTTCTCCAAGTATCAATCAAACCTTCAAGTACGACAGTTGGCGTGGTGTACGTGAGGGTCCCTTTAATGTCTACAGTTATGATGACATTGGCTTTGCGCTGCGTTTTGGCCTGATTCCACTGGGTAAACTAGGGGACCATGATCTGGACGCACGGGAAGATCCAGTGGACGGCCGACTGCTTTGTGACATCCTGCTGGGAAAATACGTAGAACCTGCCCATATATCCAACAAGCTTAATATCCTGGGCAAACCAGTGTGTATGGATGACAAGTACGATCCATCCCGTAGTTTTGCAGCCATCGCACTTGGGTTCTACACCCGCAACCGCCCATCAGAAACCAGCTCGATTCGGCATGACAAAACCAAAGAAATAGTTAAGTACATTCAACGCCTGCTTACGCGCACAGCGCAAAACGAGGATGAACCCGAGTTGCTGCGTTCGGCATGTGCCTTGGCGTTGGGGTTGGGAAGAAATGAAACAGCCAACGAAAACCTGTTGGACATTCTCAAGCAATCGCCACACCCAATGGTCAGTGCTTATGCGATCCTTGCGCTAAGTATGCTTGGGGATCAACGCGCAGCTATTCTGGTTCACAAGGCATTTGAAGAGGAAGCTGATCAGATTGATGTCGAAAAAATTCGTGCACAAAGCCGATTCGATGATCATGACGACTATCGAACACACATCCAGCGTGTGCTTGTGCAATGCCTGGCAAACCTGTGTATGCCCCAAGCCAATCGCATGCTCTACCCGTACCTGATGCGGGACAATCTCTACACCAGTCGCGAAATCATTCGGGCAATCAAGTGGTCCGGTGACAAAAGTATTCACACATCCCTGATCCAAATCCTGGAAAAACCCGGTCAAAATGCAGAAAAAAATGCCAGCTTCTGTGCATGGGCTCTGGGTGAACTCTACGATTCAGACCCGTTTTCCAAAGCACATCGGCGACTGCTCAAAAACCGTAACTTCACTTTGGTTAATGCTGAGTACAACTCCCTGAAGAAAGACAGAAACGGCGAGCCATCAGGTCCATACGTGAGACATGAAAATCTGCGCCACTATCTGCAATTGACAAACCACTATCTGTTCAGCGCGATGACTGACGGCAACCCACCAGGAACAATCACAACCTACCGTCGATAGATGCTTTGACGCCTTAGCGTTTCCAGACTTCCCACCATTTTTTCTTACTGACACCGCCGGACATTGTCCCGGAACCTTTGCCGCCTTGGTAGCCTTTGGCTTGGGGTTGGGCGTAGGCGGGGAGGGGCTTGCCGGTGGGTGGTGGCGGGACGGGTTTCTTGGCGCCGGGTTTGCGCGATTGTTCGGGGTCGTCGTACGGGCTCTTGAGTGGCAGTGGTGTAATGGCTTTATCGACCTTCACGCCCAACGGCACGATGATGTCGCCGGACGCATGCGCTTCGCGATAAGCATCAAGATTGCCTTGCACCTGATCGTTATCCGCAGTGAGAAAGACGATGTTCTTCATCTGCTGCGCTTCTTCGGTGCGTCCTAATTGCATCAGACATTGATACCGATTTTTCAGAGCACGTTGCTTGACCGGTCCCACGAGATATGGGCGTGTGGAGAGTGCCATATCGCAGAGTTCCAACGCTTCTTCAAAGTCGCCGGTCTGCGCGGTGACTGCAGCGAGATCCGTGAGACATTCGGGGTGATCCGGTTCCATGTCCAATGCGTTATTCAGATACTCCGCAGCTGAAGCCCAGTCCCCTGCTGCAATGTCGATGCGAGCCAGCAGGTAATGCGCTTTGGGATACGCAGCTTTAAGCCAGATGATCTCCTGTTCAACTTCCTCGCCGCGTTTGCGCATCATGCCCATGTAACCCATGTATTCAGCGAGATTCCAGAACTTGATGAACAGCTCCTTGGGGTTCTCAAAGCAGTAGATGTATTCATTGGGCGAACGGCTGGCAACCGGTTCAAGCAACACACGCGCTTCACCGTAGGCCTTTTCTGCGACCATGCGTTCAGCACGTTCGACTTGATTGGCATCGTCGTATTCAAGGTCGGTATAAAAGAGATAGTATTCCAAAATTCGCTTTCCCTGTGCACAATTCAGTAAGGCATGATACCATCCCCGCACAGAAGTATCCCATTGGAGAAAACAAAAAATGGCATTAGACCTCATGTCACGTAAACAAGTCGCCCTTGCTGCTGTCCGCCAGGCTGCTGCAGTATGTAAAGGTGTTCAGGAACAACTCATCCGCCCTGAAACCATTGAGAAAAAAGACAAGTCCCCAGTGACCGTTGCGGACTTTGCTTCGCAGGCGATTGTCTGCTCGATGTTGGCTGATGCCTTCCCCGGTGATGTTGTCGTCGGTGAAGAAGATGCAGCAGAACTTCGCCAGGACGATCAGGCTCATGTCCGTCAGGCTGTGATGGATCAGGTGCAGGCGGTCAGTGAGAATTGCGTGGATGAAGAAACCGTGCTCAGTTGGATTGACCTGGGTGGCGCCCATGCTGACACCGAGGCCTACTGGACACTGGACCCGATCGATGGCACGAAGGGTTTTCTGCGCAAAGAGCAATATGCTGTCGCGTTGGCTTTGATCGAAAATGGGCAAGTGGTGCTTGGTGTTCTGGGTTGCCCGAATCTTAACGGCGGGGAACTGCTGGTTGCGATCAAGGGCCAAGGTGCACAGATCCTGCCCCTGTGGGATAGCGAGGAAACCGAAGGCACGCCGATCAAGGTCAGTGACATCACCGACACGGCAGCAGCCTGTTTTTGTGAATCGGTTGAATCCGGTCACTCCGATCACAGCCAATCAGCTCAGATTGCAAAGCTGCTTGAAATCACCAAGGAGTCTGTGCGACTGGATAGCCAGGCCAAGTACGCGACCATTGCCAAGGGTGATGCGCAGATTTACCTGCGTTTGCCGACCAGTGATACCTACCGCGAAAAAATCTGGGATCACGCAGCAGGCAAACTCGTGGTCGAAGAAGCAGGCGGCACGGTCACCGATGTCACCGGCAAGCCACTGGACTTCACCCAAGGCCGTAAGCTCCAGGAGAACCGCGGTGTCATCGCAACCTGCGGCCCGATCCACGAGAAGGTCGTCAAGGTCGTGCAGCAGGTGCTCAACGGATAAAGCTTAAAATTGCAAAAAAACGCTTGTTTTATAGTGTTTTTTCATTCCAGAGAATAACGATCGTACAACGTCCCTGGGACTCAAGTCCCGGGGCTTTATTTTGCGCTTCGAGCGTGCGTGGTCATTTGTAATGTGAATGCGCGTTCGTACCTCAACGTGTTGATCGTGTGTGTTGAGCGTGACGTGCATAACGCCTATAGCAAATCAAAAAAAACAATCTCATTGCTATCGTATTTGTTCGTCATTCCCGCGCAGGCGGGAATCCAGTGGCATACAGTTGACGCTTGCAGGTTCCACTGGACTCCCGCCTGCGCGGGAGTGACGGAGGTTGAAGATTATTTCCTGGAAACGCGCTAGTCGGTTGGCAGCTGCGCTAAACCTTCGTGGGCTTGCTCGCATTCACTGTCATGGTGGAGTGCTGTTTCGTATGCGGCTTTGGCTTTGGAAAGATCGCCCTGCTCGCGGTGGGTTTCAGCGATGGCACAATACGTCAATGCCAACTGATAATGAGCGGGTTGGTTTTGCGAGTCGTGTTCCAAGGCAGTGTGAAATGATGCCAAGGCTGCACCATAATCACCGTCACTGCGTTGACTGATGCCA
>JBICHS010000106.1:0-3699 GCA_043101135.1 Phycisphaeraceae bacterium JB051 | reverse complement strand
TTCTTGTGCCGATTTTCGATGCCGATGGCAAGCTCACCGAGAAGCTTTGGTCGATTGGTGCGATCAATCTCTATGAGCTTGGTTTGCTCGGCGTGTTGCTGTTGGTGATGTGGCGGAAGGTGTATGACGACGCGGTATCGTTGGCAACGTTGGTCGCAGCATTTCTCGTTGCCTCAGCGGTGACGCTCAATGTGGTGGCTGCGCAGTTGCCTTGGGTGGTCATCGGACTTGGGGCAGGGGGGATGCTGTTGTGTGCAGGGAAACTGGCAATGATTCGACGGTTTGTGGTCGGGCGGTTCAAGCTCATGCCGTTACTGATCGTCGGCATTCTCATGGCTGCGAATCTCGCGCTGCCGGGCATCATGGGGTACGCCCAATCCAACGACGGGACCAACGGCCAACTCCACGAGCTTTGGTACATGGGTTGGTGTTGGACGGTGGTGGGGTTACTGGTGTTATGCGTTGCTGCGATGACGCACGAACTGGAGCTGTTTTTCCCAACGTTCACCACGCCGGTGATTCGTAGCAGTAATTTCAGGATGGTGTTTCTGGGGATCATTGTCGTTGCAAGCATCGGTCAACAATGGGCGATGCAATGGGCGTTTTTCCTCAAGGGGGGCTTGCCGGACTTGATCATTGCCTGGCCGTTACTGGTCATTGCGGTGGTTGCGTGGTCGGGGGTGACGCAGCGGGTGGCGGATTGGTTTTATGTGTTGGCATTGCTGCTGCCGGGGATCACGGTGGTGTTGATTGATTTTCTGCTTGATCTGACCGTGCCGATCACGTCGGTGTGGTCGATGATTGCACAGCCGGTGGTTGCGATTGCCATTTCGGGGATATTGGTTTTGATCCTGGCAAGGCGGTATCCGTGGTGGTTACTGGCTTCATTGGCTGCGTGTTATTTTCTGGCAGCCGTCTACGTTTGGCCCAACCGGATCAGTGAATTTGGTTTAACGCCCAGGCAATGGATTTGGGCAAGCTTTGTGATCTCTGCGATTCTTGCGATTGGTTTGCGTCATTACGTGACGCGACTGCTGGTGTCGGTGACGGGTGGTTTTGTGATCCTGACATTGCCGGTGATTGAGATGTGGTTTGAACAGTCATCGGATAGCGCGTGGGTGTTTTGGTTTTTAATGCCGACGGTGTTGTGTTCGTTGACGCTGTGTTTTTACAGGCAGACCGTACCACTGCGTTTGACGGTGGCACTGCTGCTGCTTGGGATCATGTGCGTGATGATTCTGATTGAAGGTGTCGATACGGACAAGCTGGCAATGAACTGGAGCTGGGTTGCGTTGGCGTGGTCAGTTATTCTGGCGTGGTCACATCGACGTTGGCGACTTGTTTTGCCGGGGGTGGTCCCCTTGTTTTCGGTGATGTATTGGATCACGCGCAGTGAACCGGGGTGGCAGATGGTGGGGGCGAGTTTCCTGCTGTTGCTCGTGGGCATGATGGTGAGTTGGCATCGGTCGCAGTCACAAAACGCTTGAAAAACAGGTGTTTTTTGCAGTGATGCAGCAGGGAAGGCCCGTGGTTGCCCGATGTGGCTGCTTGGCGGTGGACTTGGATTTGCTCACAGGATCACAATCGGTGAAAATTGCCTTTTTACCATTGCGTCCAGGAGTGCAAGCCATGTCTAATCTCGTTTTTCCGGATCAGTTTGTTTGGGGAACCGCGACCGCCAGTTACCAGATCGAAGGTGGCGTGCGCGAAGGTGGGCGTGGCCCGAGTATCTGGGACGCGGTGTGTTACACGCCCGGCCGGGTCTTGAACATGGACAACGGCGATGTGGCATGCGATCACTTTCATCGCTTCAAAGATGACATCGCGATGATGAAAGAGCTGGGACTTAAGGCCTATCGTTTCAGTCTTGCCTGGCCGCGCATCATTCCCGCGGGCTTTGGTGATGTGAACGAGCAGGGCGTTGCGTTTTACTCGCAGTTGATTGACTGTCTGCTTGATGCGGGGATCACGCCTTGGGTGACGTTGTATCACTGGGACTTGCCGTTGGTGTTGCAGACGGAGTTTGACGGTTTGGTCAATCCTGATTTCCCGGATTGGTTTGGGGTCTACGCCGATGTGTGTTTTGATCGGTTTGGTGATCGTGTCAAGAACTGGATCACACTCAATGAGCCGTGGTGCTCCGCCGTGCTGGGGTATGGCATCGGTGTGCATGCACCGTGTCGCAAGCTCGATACCACCGAAGCCTACATGGCCGCGCATCAACTGCTGCGTGGTCATGGCAAAGCGGTTGAGATTTACCGCAACAAATATCAATCACAGGCAGGCAGCATCGGCATCACCAACAACTGTGACTGGCGCGAACCATTGACCGATAGCGATAAAGACAAGGAAGCAGCGCAACGTTCGCTGGAATTTTTCCTGGGCTGGTTCTGTGATCCGATTTACAAGGGCGATTACCCGCAGGTGATGCGAGATATGCTCGGTGATCGGTTGCCCAAGTTCACGGATGAAGACAAGGCCATGATCAAAGGCTCCAGTGATTTCTTTGGTCTGAACCATTACACGACGATGCTTGCCAGCGAGCCGACAGGTGAAATCGCTGAGCGTAACATCGCAGGTAACGGCGGGATTTCCGAAGACCAGAACGTCACGCTGACCGAAGACTCCAATTGGCAGAAGACCGACATGGATTGGAACGTCGTCCCCTGGGGCAGTGCCAAGCTGCTCAAGTGGATCGATGAGCGTTACGATCACCCGCCGATTTACGTCACCGAAAACGGCTGTGCTTATGACGTGCCGGTGGTGGATGGCGAATGTAATGACCAACAGCGTTTGGATTTTTACAAAGGCTATCTCACTGCAATGCATGGCGCGATCGCTGATGGTGTTGACCTGCGTGGCTATTTCGCATGGTCATTCATGGACAACTTCGAATGGGCCTGGGGCTACACCCGTCGATTCGGTTTGGTCCACGTGGACTATCAAACGCAGGTCCGCACGGTGAAGAACAGCATGAAGTGGTACTCAGGGGTGGTGCAGTCCAATGCGATTGCCGAATAAAACTGTGTGAATTGATCAGCTTGCAAGCTTGTGCCTGATGGATCAGGTCAACGCGTTGTTGCGATGAATCAATCGGCATGTGGATTGTTGATCATGCCTTGAGGCGGCGTTGCGATTTGAATGGGGCCAAGTCGGCTTTGGAAGGTGTAGCGATCCGCGCGGTAGAGCGTCTGTTCCCACCACAAAGGTTGGTCATCCTGAAGGTATCCCGTTGCTACGACTTGCAGTGCTGGCGCGTGCGTGGTCCCCTTGAGTAACTTGGCCTGTGCGGCGGTCAGACTGACTGCTGCGATGACATTTTGTGCACCAGCGATTTGCAGGTGATGACGCTGTGTCCATGTGTTGTACAGTGATCCCTGTGCCTGTTTGGCGGTCAGTTTTGGGCATTTGTCATAGACCACGTAGCGATGCTCCAGAATTACCGGTTTGTCGTCAGCCAGCCTCACGCGTTTGATTTGCCAAAGCCTGTCATTTGCCAAAACCTGTAATGCTTCAACAATCTGGGGGTCGACAGATTGGGCTCGGACTTTTTCAAAAGCCAGCAATTTAGTCGATGGTTTGAGTCCAGCAGCCTGGGCTTTGTCCGTGAAACTGACCAGTGAGCGTACGTCGTAGTCAATCCGATCACCACGTACGAATGTGCCAATCCCGCGGCGAAATTCAAGCAGACCTTCAGAG
>JBICHS010000105.1:0-4112 GCA_043101135.1 Phycisphaeraceae bacterium JB051 | reverse complement strand
GCCAGCGAATCGGGGCGGGGCTGGGAGTCCTGCATGACCATTGGTGATGAAGCAGCGTGGGGTTATTCCAGGCATAATCCCATGCGTAAAACTGCTTCACAACTCTTACGAAATCTAAGTTTGGCAGCTTCATCGGAAGGCAATTATCTACTGAACATTGGGCCGGATGGCCAAGGGCGTATCGTTGATGAAGATACATCCCTGCTGCGACGGATGGGGGATTGGCTGAAAATACATGGGAAAGCCATTTACGGGTCGGAGCGTTTTGAACTGTCCAAGACTTTCTACAATCAGTGTTCATGTACAAAAAAAGGCAGCGTTCTTTATCTTCATGTCAATCGCTGGACAGCCCCAGAAATGGTTTTGCCGCTTTTTGAAACAACCCCTGTCAAAGCAACTCTTTTAACTACTGGTAAACCATTGGGGATTAAAGAAAAGTCCAATGGTCGGATTGTTCTATGTCAACTGCCTTTGACGCCACCAGATCCAGACATGTGCATCATCCAGCTTGATTTCGAAGATGAACCTGCGATCATCAATGAAATTGATCACGCTTCATGGTTGTATGGCCAGGCAACAGTAATCGATTCGCCTCTGCCAACGTGATTGTAGGCGGTTTCAGTCAGTTCGCCTGCTCTTTGGCAACAGTTGACAGCAAATGCCAGCAGTTCTTTATTTTGCACGGGGCGTTAGTTAGGATAAATCGGATTTGATTTCGGGGCGTATTATTCGTCTCAATTCTCGACTGCGATAGCCTATTCTTGGCGCCATTTATGGCACCGGGCCGGCGGATGGTATGGTTCTGCATTCACCAACCTTCGTGAAGCAACAATGCATGAATCCGCTGGTTACCATAGCGACCGAACATCGCCGCCAGCTCGATGATTCGCTTGGCATATGCCTTCTCATCATCACGAACAATCGGTAGGAATTGCTTCGTCGCACGCTGCTGTTTGAGTAACTTGTATGCTCACTTCTGCGAGACCGCAAAACGATCTGTCAACACATCGACCGCTTGCTGCTTCTTTTGCGGGCACCAGCGGTAATACGTTTGCTTTGTGACTTCCAGCCGTTTGCAGACATCTGCAACCAATTGCCCCTGACCGAGCAGCACCTCTGCTTCACGGAGTTTACAGATGATCTGTTCTGAAGAATGTCAAATTCTGGCCATGTTGACCTGCCGTTCAAGAGTGCATCCAAATTCATGAGATTATCGCATCAATATTGGACTAGGTTTGAGGGGGCAGCTCACAATGATTCAAATAGATCGTTGATAAAGCTAATGCCGCGCCACTTGCTGATGGGTGGATACCCGGCTCGATCCAGTGGTGCATTTGTATGTGATTTGCAAACTCACTGAGAATCTGTTTCTTGATCAGATTCATAAGCATATTGAGATAGGGTTGCATATTCGGCAGGTCTGTCATAATGGTTAAATGAGTGGGACGACAAAAATTAGTCGCATTTGCGAGGCCCATGCTCAGATAGGTCGTAATTTTTTCTGCCGGTTTTTTTAACGTGTTCTGGATTAATGCTGAGGACAGTTTGCCTTGGCCTCCCAGTTGTTTGAAGTACTCAGTGCTGAATATTCGTTCCAGACATCCTGTTTGCCCGCAATAGCAACGTGGGGTTTCCACAGGCAATCTCGTGTGCCCCAGTTCGTTTGAACAGACGATGCATCCTGGAATTGGCCTGCCATTGATCAAGAAAGTGGCGCCAAGCAACCCATCGGATAGCAGGATTAACAGGTGATCGTGTCTGGGAACTTCAGCGTGCTCAAGCAGCCAGCGTGTTCCAAGCGCATTGGTGGTGTTGTCAACGACGATTCTATTTTCAGTGAGCTTCGCCAGTGACTGGAGACTGACTTTCTCACCGTCAGGCCATGCCGAACTGGAAAGAACGTTACGTCTTTGTTGATCGAACATACCAGGGATGGATATGCCTGTCATCAAGGTTTGGTTGTCCTGGTTTTGCCGGATAAGTTTACGGGTAGCTGTCAGGATGTCTTTGGGATCGGACACTTCAACTGATTGGGGGCAATCAAAAGGTTTGCCGAGCAGGTTATAGCGTCCGCAACTGATTTTGCCCGGGAGAATAGCCAAGCCCAGAACGTGTCGGGATTGGGTGTCAATCTCCAGGTGAACACTGGGCCTGCCGCGTGGCAGGGGATTCGATTGCGTTTCCCTCAAAAGCCCATCATCAATTAAAGATGCCACATCTGAACCAATGGTATTTTTCCGGCAATTCATCAGGCGGTGTAAGTCGGATCGACTACAGCGAGTGGCTTTTCGTATCAGATCCATTTCAAGTGATAAACGTGGGGCAAGTGGCAAATTGGACGGTGTGCTTATTGTCATATACACATTATGCCGATTTTGTATCGGTCGTGCTATTGACTAATATGTAACACGTACGATACAATATGGCCTGTTGATTGAAATGGAACATGCAAGATGTCTGAAACAAACGTGGTACTTGTCATGATGGCCCACCCAGATGACGCAGAGATTCTCTGTGGTGGGACAATTATTCGCTTGGCATCGTTAGGATGGAAAATAAATATTGCCACCGCTGCCAACGGGAATTGTGGTTCGGTTGAGTTGGGATGCGAAGAGATCGCCCAGGTGCGAAATCTTGAAGCCAAGAAAGCTGCTGCAGTGTTAGGTGGAGTGTACCATTGCCTCGGCCTGAGCGATTTGCAGGTTACCTATACCCCCGAAAATATTGCCAAAACGATTGACCTGTTTCGTCAAGTCAATCCATCACTCGTGATCACGCATCCAAGGCATGACTACATGCTTGACCATGAGCAGACACATTTACTGGCTCGTGCGGCAAGTTTTGCCTTTGCCATTCCCAACGCCTCGACATTGCCATTGCCTGATGGTGCAGTTGTACCGTATTTGTACTATGCCGACCCTTTGGAAGGTTGTGATCCGTATACCGGGCGGATGGTGAAGCCAACAACCTTCATTGACATCGCCGATGTGATGCCTGCCAAGAGTGAGATGTTGGCTTGTCATGCATCTCAACGTGAGTGGTTGCGTAAGCATCACGGGATGGATGAATACATTCTAGCGATGCAGCGTCACGGTGCGATGCGTGGCCAGGCTTGTCACAATGAATATGCCGAGGCGTTTGTGCAGCATCGTGGACACGCATACCCACAGGATGACTTGTTGGCTCGTTTATTGAAATCTTCAAACCTCACAACAAAAGAGACTGGCAATGACTAGAGCAATCAGTAAAGTGGCGCCGGATTGGTGGGACTACACGACATTGGATGAGCAGATTCTTGCGGATGCGGCCGCATTGACCGCTAAGGATCTTGAGCAGCTGACACGTCCAGGTTTCACTGTTCGCATATACGACACACTTGAGGAATTGTATTGTGCTCAGGCGCTCGAATATATCGACGCATGGCAACAGTCCACACCGGACAACCCTTGTGGCATTTGTGGTCCGATTGGTCCAACCGAGCAATTACCATTGGTCGCGCAGATGGTTAATGCGATGGGGCTGAACCTGGCGAAACATGATGCGCATTTCTGGGGCATGGACGAGTGGGTCGATGCAGATGACAGGCCTGTGGAGATTGATTTCCCGCTTTCATTTGCCAAGGCTGACTGTGATCTGTGTTTTAATCGCATCAATTCTCAGTTGATGATGCCCATGGCTAATCTGCATTTCCCCGTTGGCGACTTGGAGCAATACAGTGACAGTTACGATCAGGTTCGTTGCGTTGTGATGCAGGGCGGGCAGGGGGAAGTCAAGCACTGGGCGTTTAACGATCCACCCATGCGTGAAGGGCAATATATAGATCAACCGCCGAAGCCTGAAGAATACAGGAAGTTGGGCACGCGCGTTACGGACTTGCATCCGATGACCGTGATCCAAAACGCCAGGACTTCTGGCGGCGGATACGTGCCGCAGGTTCCAACGCGCGCCTGTACGGTCGGGCCTAAGGAAACGTGGAAGGCAGACAGGGTATCCATCTGGCATCCGGGACATCATGATAATCCTTTTGGCATGCGTCTCTCGGCGCTGATGATCAGTAAGCATATTGTCGATACATCCGTCCCCATGTCACTGTTGGCCGATCATCCGGATGT
>JBICHS010000104.1:0-4321 GCA_043101135.1 Phycisphaeraceae bacterium JB051 | reverse complement strand
GGTGATACCATGACAGACCTATTCACCAAGACAGAACATCAAAAAGGGTACAGTTTTGCAGAGAACCGCTTTTTACAAATTTCATGCCGACCGTGGCGCCAAGTTCGTGGATTTCGCCGGCTGGGAAATGCCGATCTCCTTTGGCTCCGTGATTGATGAACACAATCAGGTTCGTCAGAAAGGTGGCTTGTTTGATGTCTCGCACATGGGGCGTTTCAAACTCACCGGCCGACATGTGCGTCGTCTGCTTGAACGGGTTTTGACGCGTTACATTACGGACATGCCGGACAAGTCCTGTCGTTATGCCTTGGTCTGCAATGAGCAGGGCGGCGTGATGGATGACGTGATTCTCTACAAGTTTCCCAGTCACTACATGCTGGTGGTCAACGCGTCGAACCGCGAGAAGATTTTCAACCATCTTCAACAGGTTGCCAAAGACGAGAACATGATCGCCAAGATTGAAGACCAGACCGAGTCCACTGCCATGGTTGCGCTGCAGGGCCCAAAGGTCATGGAGAAGATTGGTGAGTTCTCACGCGAAGTGCCCACGCTCAAGCGATACACCTTCTGTGAGAAGAACCTGCTGATCCTGAAGATGACCATCAGCCGCACCGGTTATACCGGCGAAGATGGCGTCGAAGTGATCATGGGTTCGATGATGGCAGAAAAGGCCATCAAGCTCCTGGTCAAGGAATCACCCAACGCTGAAGAAAACGTGATGGGGTCGGTCGGTTTAGCTGCCCGTGACACACTGCGTCTGGAAGCCGCCATGCCGCTGTATGGCCATGAGCTTTCAGAAACCATTGATCCGCTCAGCGCCGATCTTGGCTTTGCAGTGACCTTGGATAAAGACGAAAAAGACCGTGGCGAAAAGTTCATCGGTCAGGAAGCACTCAAAGCCATCAAGGCCGAAGGGTTGAAGCAGAAACGCGTTGGCATCAAGTTCGATGGCAAACGTACACCACGTCAGGACATGGCTGTGAACGTGGATGGCAACAAGGTCGGCTTTGTCACCAGTGGTTGCCTCTCCCCGACATTGGGCTATCCCATTGCCATGGCTTATGTCGATGTCGCCCAGTCCGAGGTCGGCACGAAATTGGCTGTGGATCTTGGCAACGGTAAGCACATTGACGGCGAAGTCGTCGCCTTGCCGTTCTACAAGAAACCGTAATCACATCGTCAACAACACAAGCACACCAAACACCGGATGGTTTCCATTCGGTGTTTTTTTATGTTCGGTTACGACGTATGCATACCAGTTTCAGATCATGTCCGTTTTCACAAGATACGCATTTGGGAAGAGATGATATTGTCATTGCCAATGAAAAACCATGCAAAAACATGTGCGTGATTACTGCATATCCAGCAGTTGGCGGATTTGGTTGGCGGTGGTTTGCTGCTGGTTGATGCGATAGTCCTTGGGACTCACGCCGGTGCTTTGTTTAAACCAGTTGGTGAAATGAGCAGGTTGTTTGAATGCCATGGCAAAGGCCAATTGCTTGATCGGCATCTTGGAACTGATGAGCATTGTGCAGGCAAAATTCAGACGTTGCATCTGGGCATAGGCTTTGGGGGTCATGCCTACGTGAGTGACAAACAGGCGATTGAGTTGACTGATGCTCAACCCCGCATGCTGCTCAATGTCGGACCGGCTGTAGGGTGCGTGACAGGCCGTCTGTTCAATGTGGCGCATAGTGTCGTTGACGCGCTCGTCAGTGACAAACCGCATGTTCAGTGGGTAAGCCATGTCGCGCATGCATTGGTGATACGCCATAACCCATTTGAGCATGGCCTGTTTGAGTTGAATGTACTGGGGCAGTGAACAGTTCTGCTTGAGCATGCCTTCTTCCATGAAAGGCAATGTCGGTGCCAGGTGCAAGACGCGCTTACAGATCCGAGTCAATGTGTTGGCAGCTTTGTTCAGACCTGTAAACCGCATGTCATCAAACGTGATCCATTGATCATGTTTGTAAAGCATCTGCTGATTGGGCCAACTGATGATCGATCGGATGGAGATGATCTTCGCATCGTCTGAAAAGTCATGTTCGATTTTATCCGTCACAGTGAAGAACCACTGGCCCTGTTCAACGCGGATCGTTCCTGCTGTCGGACTGGTGGCCTGGACATGGCCTCGGAGAATCCTCCATGCTGCGATGGTCATGAATTCCGGGCCGACATGATGTAACTCTTGAGGCTTGCCTTCATAGGCCCAGACGAGTTTGACGCGCATGCGATCCCAGTCCAGATGACGCAGTTCGACTTGTTCGGGGATTGGGCACATGCGCAATTATTATAATTTTTTACGCAATCTCGGCAAGCTGTTTTTCGCTTTTGTCTCCGTCAGTCCACCTACACTTAAGCATTGATTCGAGGACTTTTAGGCAAGTTGGATGCTGCTCGCGGTTTGCGATCGGCTGCGAAAGGAATCCATATGACCCGCTTACGAGAACATGGTTTTACACTCATCGAGTTACTGGTGGTGATTTCCATCGTGGCATTACTCATTGCGATTCTCCTGCCTGCCTTGGCAAAAGCACGCAAGTCCGCGACGCGGGTGCAGTGTCAGACGCGAGAGCATAACCTGATGATTGCGACACTGGCCTTTGCGTCCGACAACAATGATCGACTGCCTAACCGTGGTAAACCGGCATACCCGCATGCCACATCAGCGAACACCGGCAGCATTTACTTCGTTGATGCCAACCCCTCAGACCCATATCCATTGAATGTCTGGCAAAGCAATTACATGCAGGCTTCGCGTGGTGACAGCCTGTTTTGTACTGGTGAACTGACCAATGATCCAACACGTCGAGCCGATGCAGCGGGTTACAACAAAGACTGGATGACGTATCAATACTTTGGTGATGCCGACATTCAAAACCGGTGGGGCTGGGGGCAATGGCGCAGCAGTCGAACACTGCTTGATCCCAATGATGTTCACGCCTCGCCCAGGACGCCGATCTGGAGTTGCATCACAGCTCGATACAAGTCCACGGATTTGTGGCTTGCCCATGATTCAAACAGCGGCCCCAAGACCGATGGCCAGAACTCCGCCCAATTGGATGGTTCGGTCAAGTGGGTTGGCTATGACAAACTCGAATGGGTGGTCTACAGCGGTAGCCTTGAGTTTTACCGTTGGAACATGCAGTGATCACGTTCACTGCTGATAAGCAGGTGTGATTCATATTGCAGTGTTTGAATACGAAGGTAAATGGTTCTTCAACTCAATCGACTTGATGCAATTGATCGATGGGTGTCTCTAAACTTTTTTTCACACCACCACCTAGCAAGAGTGTGCTGGAAAATAACCCCAGCATTGCAGATGGCAATGACCATGTCCCGCTTAATAGCCAATACGTGACGAGTATCCCCAGGCACATTACCAACGATAGCACAAGCCACAGCAGCAGAAGGTTCATCCAACAGATGACTTTCTGTCCGTTGCTTTGCCCGACGATGATGACTTGCATGACTGGTTCCCGGAAGTTGTGGATTGTTATCCGATCAATCAAAACTCTTAGCGGCTTTGTCCAGATCTGATTGGATATTGAAGGATTGATGCAGTCGCGTGATGTGGAAGATTTCGTTTACCGATGGCTGAACTGCTGCCAATCGAAGTTGGCCACTGGCATTGTCGAGCTTACGGTAAATGCCGATGAGTTCACCGAGGATGCTCGATGAAAGGTGTTCGACCATGCTCATGTCAATGATCACGCGCGGGTTGGATCGGCGGGCGATGATGTCATCGACAATCCCACGCAGTTTTTCAACCCACGATTGACCTGTGAGAAATTGGCCTAACGGCTTGACCAATACGATCCCATCGTGACTTTTCTTAACCTCAACCGGACATTCGCTGGTGTTCGTATTCATGGATCAATCTTGTCGTGCTTTTGGCGTTTTGTAGGTAGGATGTGGACTTATTCTAACATAATCCCAAAGTGATCACACCCATTAAACATGCATATTTTCAGGTTCACCGATCTTTGACACGCTCGGCGGGGACACCCATATAAACACCACGAGGCTGAGTGTCTTTGGTGAGTACGGCGTTGGCAGCAATGACGCAGCCTTTTGCAATGCGCGTGTTTGCCAGGATGGTGGCATTGGCGCCGATCCAGATGTCCTCTTCCAACGTGATGGGACCTGTGAGACCGGGGACCTGGGCCATGGGACGATCGACAACATGATGATTGTGACCGACAGTTGCAAAGACAGTATGTGCTGCGATGTTGCAGTAAGGCCCAATTTCCAGGCCACCATGACCGTAGAGTGCTGCATAGGGCGCGCAATGCGAGTGATGTCCAATGTGAATGAAGCT
>JBICHS010000103.1:0-6670 GCA_043101135.1 Phycisphaeraceae bacterium JB051 | reverse complement strand
GACATGCCCCTGCTTCAACACATCACGCACCAACTCATCATTCTCTGACATTGTTAGCATGCCATGCAAAGAACGCTAATATCCGTTTAAGGGGATATGAGTACCAATCTTCGCGTATATCATGGCATCACTGTGCACGTTCCATCACAATGGTATCGTGTTAACAACATGCTTATGCTGAGCAAAGGAAACGTTCAGAGATGCGATCACCGACCAAAACATTTTTGAAAAAAGCAGTTCATCACAATAAGGCAGCCTCCAAAGCAGGGATGCTTGAGCGCCTGTTCACGCTCTGGTTTAACGGCTTTGTCTACAACCAGATTTGGGAAGACCCCCGCGTGGATGCAACCGCGATGCAGCTTGACGAAAAAAGCCGCGTCCTTGCCATCAGCTCCGGTGGCTGCAACATTCTCAATTACCTTGCACACAAGCCTGAGAAAATCGTCGCAGTCGACCTGAATATCTGTCACATGTCACTCACCCGCCTCAAGCTCGCGGGCATCAAGCATCTGCCTAACTACGATGACTTTTATCAGTTCTTCGGGCTGGGCAACGTCAAAGACAACGTGCAGATGTACTACGATTTTCTTCGCCCCAATCTGGATGACACCACGCGAGAATACTGGGAATCACGTCGTTGGATTTCCAAGCGCATGGGTAAACGCCGCATCCATTACTTTGCCAAAGGCTTTTATGATTACTCAAAGCTTGGGCAGTTCATCCGCTTTGTCCATCTGCTTGCCAAGGTCACCCGCCGTGACCCGCAGGCTATTCTGCGTGCTTCAAGTCACGAAGAACAGATCGCGATTTACGAACGTGACATCGCCCCGTTCTTCGACAATCGCATGATCCGCTTCCTGGGTAAACTCCCCGTCACCGTGTTCAGCCTCGGCATCCCCCCCTCACAACACCAGGTGATGAAGGATGATTCGCAGGGACAGATTGTCGATCTGTTTGAACAACGTCTGCGTAAACTGGCATGCGGCTTTCCCCTTGAAGACAACTACTTCACATGGCAGGCCTTCGGCAGAACCTACGATCATCAAGGTAAACAGGCCCTGCCCCCCTACCTTCGTGAAGAAAACTATCAAATCCTGCGGGACCATGCGCAGAATGTCGAGACGCACATCGTCTCGCTCATTGAGTATCTGCATCAGCAGCCGGACAACTCGCTTAACCGGTTCGTGCTTCTGGATTCGCAGGACTGGATGCCCCCGCATGTCATCGCGGAACTCTGGGGTGAAATGGCTCGCGTCGGCCAACCCGGCAGCCGTGTCATCTTCCGCACCGCCGGTGATCGCAGCCCCATTGAGCCCGCATTGCCCAATGAATTGATGCGCCAATATGCCTACGACCGTGAAGTCTCCCGCGAACTGCACGACCAGGATCGCTCCGCGATTTACGGCATGTTCCACATGTATCACTTGAACAAGTAAGACAAGGGAGTAGTGATTAGGGAATAGGGAGTAGGAAAAGACATACTTCAATCACCATTGTTGCATTGTCTTGTTCTACTCCCTATTCACTATTGCCTACTCCCTGAACACCGTAGGTTTTCTCATGACACAAGCCCTCACCAACAATCACGCCCATGCCATGGATCGGATGTATCGTCTGACGCGGCATGTCTACGATTTGTCGCGACGGTATTACCTGCTGGGTCGCGATCGACTTATCGCGCAGATGCAAACGCAGCCCGGTGATCATGTCCTTGAGATGGGATGCGGCACAGCAAGAAATCTCATCAAGTTCAACAAACGCCATCCCGGCCGCCATCTCTATGGCTTGGATGCAGCTTCCGTGATGTTGGAGACTGCCCAGAAAAGTTTGGCCAAACACCACTGTGACGCCAAGCTCGTTTGTGCGTATGCCGAAAATCTGGATCACCAGAAACTGTTTGGTCGGGATGAGAAGTTCGATGCGATTTTCTTTTCCTACTCCCTGTCGATGATGCCGACCTGGCCCGACGCGATTGATGCAGCATTGGCAAACCTCAAACCCGGATGCAAGCTTTACGTGGTGGACTTCTGGGATCAGGCATACCAGCCTCGCCTAGCAGCAAAGACTCTGCAAACATGGCTAAGCTGGTTCGGCGTGCACTTCCGCCCTCAGTTACTGGATTACCTGCGTGAAGCCGCTGCCCAACAGCAACTGCATCTGGACATCCAAACCGTCGGCCCGCGGTATGCCTACATCGCGCAAATCACCGCGTAACACATAGCCCGGTCATCCTGGTCGGGTTCGTGCTCATCAAAGTTGAAAAATTCAAAACCAACCCAGTAAGGATAGCTGGGCGATATGCAAGACAACCGAGTCAAGATGACTCGGCTATGTGTTATTTGATCCCGACAAAACCATGCCAGGGCATGTCGTCGAGTTCTTCGATTTCATCGACCAAGTGAACCTTGAGCCCCGCTTCACGCATCCAGCCTAACCACTCAAACTCACCAAAGAGCCCGCAGCGGTGTTCGTCGGTGTAGCTTGCTTTGCGACCATCTTCGGTGATGTCAAAAACCATCTGCATGAGGAACTGGTTCTTGTTGTCGGTCGCGCGGATCACCTTGCTGGTGAAGGCGACTTTGAACTGCTTGTCTTCGTGTTCATCACTGATCGATTGATCATCCTCAAACGACTCAGTGGTATAGGTCGGAGCAACAATGAGCAGGCCACCGGGTTTGAGTTGTTTGGCAGCATTGTTGATCGCAGCCTTGGCATCCTCGGGCGTCTGCATGTAATCCACGGCATCATGAATCAACACGATGTCCATGGGCTTGCCCAGTTCCACGGTACGCATGTCGCCATTAATCGTCTTGGCGTCAGGGCAGACCAGTGAACAGTTCACCAGCATGGGGTCGGCAATGTCGACCGCGGTGCAATCAAAATACTCAGTGAGATGACTGAGCGTATGCCCCCCACCGGCACCCATCTCCACAAGAAGCGGTTTGCCCTGCGGGTCACTTTTGAGAAACCGATCAATCACCGACTGAATCGCAATGGCTTCAGGCTCGTAATCCTCCGGCGGTGAAAGCATCGGCCAGAGATACGCAAGTTCGTGATAGAGTTTGTGCATGATGTGTTTCAGAGACCAGGGATTAGGGACTAGGGCATCTTACAAAAACAACAGGCGTCGAGTGTTGATGCTCGACGCCTGTTGATATGAATAAATCATGGGATCGGTCAGTTGATCATTCACCAGCGCGGCATTGGTATTCGCCGGTATCCGTATTGATGCGAACGATCTCACCGATCTTGATGAACGGAGGGACGCGGGTCTTGAAGCCGGTCTCAAGGGTGGCTTCCTTGAGCTGGTTAGTCTTGGTTGCATCCTTGATGCCCGGAGGGGTATCGGTGACTTCCAGATCGACCACCGGGGGAAGTTCGATGTTGATGACCGTTCCCTTGAGCACATGTGCGATGACTTGGCCGTTGGGCTTGATGTAGTCAAGCGTGTTGCCAAGGATGTCTTCGGGCACGGTGATCTGATCGTAGTTTTCCATGTCCATGAAGATACCGCCGCTACCGTCGGAGTAGAGGTATTCCATATCGCGGCGGTCGAGGTTGACTTGTTCGATGGTCTCATTGGTGCGCAGACGTTTTTCCATGTGCGAACCAGTCATCAGGTTCTTGAGTTTGACCTGAATGTAGGCTGGACCTTTACCGGGCTTGACCTGCTCGGTGGTCACCACCAGCCAGGGCGAGCCTTCCATCTCAACAGCCATACCTCTACGGATTTCCTGTGTCTTCACAGCATGTCCTTTTTGCAAAATCTTGTATATGTCATGGTTTATGAGAACAGACAAACGCTCTGCCCCATGTAGCCCAGCAATTATCCCAAAAACAGTCGCCCGGGGCAAATGCTCAAGGATATTGCCGCTGTGAGATTTTTGTATGTGATGTTGGTCAGACTTAGCCGGCTCGTTTGAATTCAGGCTCGACGATAAGCTGACCTGTGGCGGCCTGCGGTGTGATGGCTGCAGTAATTTTGATGTTGTCTGCTTCGAGCAGGTTCAAGGTGACGTCGGTTTCCGTGCCATCACTGTTAAGCGGGATCACACATGGTCGTGTGTGGGCGGGCCCGTTGGATTGAATGATGCGTGCAGAGATGCCGTTACTCAGTCGGACATAGCTTCCCACGGGAAAGAGGCTGACGCTGTCGACAAACGCGCGAGCGACAGTGCGATCAAGCTTGCCATCACGCGCGTGGTTTAGCAGTGTGACGACAGCGTGATAAGGTGAATGTGCTTTACGAAACGGACGCGGGCAAGTCATGGCACAGAACATGTCCGCAGCATGAAGCACCTGCGCCAGCGGATGAATCGTGCCGGTGTGTCGCTTACGCGGATAGCCCGTACCGTCTGCCAACTCATGTGACTGAAAGGCCAGGAGCATGGTCAGCGGGTTGAGTTGTTCACTGCGTTGAAGTTGATTGACAGTGAAGTATGGGTGCTGGCGGACAAACTGTAATTCTTCAGGATTCAACGGTCGTCTTGCCATACGAATCTCATCGGGGATCTGGAGCATGCCCAGGTCCTGGCAAAGTGCTGCCACACCCAACGCCCCAATGGAAGGCTTGTCCCAACCCAACCGCCCAGCGACACGCATGGCAACCAGCGATGTATTCATGCCATGGTTAAACAGGTAGTCGCCTTGATGTGTGTTTTGCATATCCACCATCAACAGCGCAAGGTTGGGGTCCTTGTCGACCACCCGTGTCATATCATGAATCATTGACTCGGTGGCAACGAGATTGGGGACCTTACCTGAAAGCGATTGGCTTGCAAGGTCAGCAAACATCGCGACATTGCTTTTGACTTTGGATTGGGCAGACGCCATTTCCTGACGCAGCTGTTTGAGTTCCAGACGTTTTTCTTCGGGTTCGACACCGGCCTGCGTCTTGATGGTGGTCTGCAGTAGTACACGGACTTCCTGTTCGAGTTGTGCTGCTGCAAACGGGGAGAAATCCTGCGGCTCACCAACATGGGCTTTGCGTGGTGACTTTGCAATATCAGGCTTAACAACATCCTGCTCGACACAGACTGCGCGAAATTCATTGCGATCCAAAAACCGTATCAACTGCGGGGTCACCGGCGTGCCGGCAGCCTGAATGAGTCGACCACGCATATCAAGCACATCATGGGATAGCCGATCGCCTTCCTGCAATGCCTTGACGCGACGAGCCGAGGCCTGCGCAATGGCTTTACGCTGAGCTTCCTCCTGCTCGTTGATCCGAATGAAAAGCCCCGAACGCAGACGCGCTTTGGCTCGCGTGATCTCGAGTTTACGCAACGTCAAGCCGGCACGCTTAAACAAACTACCATGCTCATCGAACACGTCGAACGGCAGCTGCTGTCCCAGCGGGATCTCATCAGGCTCAAGTTTGCGAAGCGTCGTGGACGGACGGGATGTCATAATCAACTCGAAATCTAGATTGATAAGCCATCCGAATGGAGAGCTTGAATCATGGAGCAATGTTACTCCACATTCTTCGGCATAAATTGACGCAGGCCTACTCACAACTGCCTGTGATATGATGCTTCTTTGTGATACGGTAGCTTTTGTATGACCTGTAACAGTTGGAGATCACCCGCATGTCCGAAAACTCTGCCGATAACCTCAAGAACAACCCCAAACTCCCGGGAACCTTCAAGCAGTTCATCACGCGCTTTCCTGAATTGGGCGATGCGCATGAGTCCGTCGCCGCTACCGCCGAAGCTGCTGGCCCATTGGACAAGAAAACCTGCATGCTCATCAAGGTCGGCATCTGTGTCGGTGCCGGTCTGGAGTCTGCTTTAAAAGCCAACGTTCGTAAAGCCATGCAGGCAGGCGCGACCGAAGCGGAAGTCGAACAGGCGATTGTCCAGGCCATGAACACTGTCGGCTTCCCCACCACGGTCGCGGCATGGAGCTGGGCGAAAAAGCAATTTGAGCGTGGCATCTAAATCCTTGCTCACCGCTTACAGTACACACGTATAACTTTCCGGCGGACCCAAAAGGTTCGACAGTTTCTGTCCGATAGTACTCATAGCTGTACGTCCATCCATCGCGTAACAAGGACAGGAATTGGCCTTTAATTCGATTGAATTTCTGATTTTCCTGCCAACGGTCTATCTTTTGTACCGACTGCTTAACCTGCGCATGCAGAACGTGATGTTGCTTGCTGCCAGCTATTTGTTCTACGGCTGGTGGGATGAACGGTTCCTGTTTTTGATTGTGCTCTCGACTGCCATCGACTTCTCGTCGGGGATCATGATCGACGAAGGCAAACTCACCAGGCTCGATCGCGCCAAAGCTTCGGCGTGGACATTGCTCTCTGCCATCGCGTTTCTGGGGATCAATTGGCAGACGCCGGAATGGGCCGCCAAATTCCAGAACACCGCTGGTTGGCAGTACTGTGGCTATGTGTTGGGGCTGGTGATTGCAGGCAATGCGTTTTACCCCATGCTT
This sequence comes from Phycisphaeraceae bacterium JB051, assembly GCA_043101135.1. Classification (GTDB taxonomy): domain Bacteria; phylum Planctomycetota; class Phycisphaerae; order Phycisphaerales; family Phycisphaeraceae; genus UBA7800. The sequence goes on along the minus strand of JBICHS010000103.1, from coordinate 226 downwards.
GCCAAGCTTCCTGAGCAACGTCGTCGTGGTGTGTTCCTGTTTATCAGCATGGCAGCGAATCTCGGCTTGCTGGGCTTCTTCAAGTATTGCAACTTCTTCATCGACTCGGCTGAATCTGTCATCACGTCGATGGGCATGCATGCTACGGACTTCCGGTTGGATATTGTTTTGCCGGTGGGGATTTCGTTTTACACGTTCCAGACGATGAACTACACGATTGATATTT
>JBICHS010000102.1:0-3096 GCA_043101135.1 Phycisphaeraceae bacterium JB051 | reverse complement strand
TGAAATGCAGGCTCGGCAGGTCCAACCACGAATGCACCGTCGCCTTGAACGATTCATAACTCGGTTCAATCCGCATCGGCAGATACACGCCATCGAAATCCTGATGCTCAAAACCGGCATTGAAAATCGCAGGGCTCATCGAATGACCCACCGGGCAACCGATCACGCCATACACTTTGGTCTGGGCATTGAGCTTGTCCCAACGGTAAAACTTTTTCAGATCACTGATCGTCGGCTGCCCCGGTGCTGTCCCCGGTTGCCCATCAATGGCTGCAAAAGTCAGCAGTGCCCCAAACTTTTTGGCAAGCACACGCGACGGCAGGCCATCCTCACCCATGCAAAGCGCAATCGTCGGCTTGTACTGACTTTCCAGCACTTCGAAGGCTTCAATGTTGTCCCGTAATGACCGCGCATTCCATGCCACCTTGATCACGCGACACGCTGCAGCATGAGCCATTGCTTCAACACGTTGGTACAAGTCCACCGGCCGTTTATCAAAGTCGTGACTGGAAAGAATTAACCCCGTTTCAACTTCTCGAACCTGACCCGGGTGATCCACCATCAACTCCACCTTCTGGCGGATGTTAAAGGACTTCTGATGCGAAGCGAGTTCAAAATCCAGATACGCAGGCCGCGTCTCGCCGTTCAGACAAGCGTTCTCCAGGAAACTCACGCGCTGCTGATCATCACAGTCACATTCGCCACCCTCCCAGGCAGCGCGACAGGTGATAATGCAAGGTAGCGGCGACTTCTCAATGAGGGTATTGACCAGCTTGGCACCGTCGGGCGCCTCAGCCAGATTGTCCACACGATATTCCACCAGGTCCGCCCCCAACTCCGCCGCCTTGGCAGCAAGTGAGAGCGCCTGATCCAAATTCGAAACCATAATGGCAGCAGCGATCTTTGTCATAGCCACATAGATTAACCCAAACTGCTAAATGGTACACATTGGGTACCAAAATCAACCTTTTTAAGACAAAAACAACCCGCAAATTCTGGTCCATCGACCGGGAATTTACAGGTTGAATCCCAGGCATATTTTCATACGTGTCATCACGCGACATACCGCCGATCGGACGCGTCAATCGGGATGTCGTTTGCACTCATGTCACGCTTGGCCATCAGGCCGTCGTCGTCGAACTCCCAAAGTTCATTGCCATGCGTTCGGAACCATTGGCCCTGTTCGTCATGCCACTCGTACTCAAAGCGGACACCGATATGGTTATCCGTGAACGCCCAGAGCTCCTTGTACAGACGATAGTCCAATTCCTTATCCCACTTGGCGGTGAGAAATTTGACGATGGCATCACGGCCAGTGAAAAACTGATCGCGGTTGCGCCATTCTGAGTTAGGCGAGTAAGCCAGACTCACCCGCTGTGGGTCACGCGAGTTCCATGCATTCTCAGCAGCCTTGACCTTGGCCAAAGCCGACTCACGGGTGAAAGGGGGTTTGATGTCGGTGGGGTTCATGTGAAGTCTCCTTGTTGAGTGTTTTCGTCATTTCAAATATCAATGAGCAACCGGCGTGAAGTCTGTTGCTGTTGGGTCTGGTAGGTCGACCATGCATGTTTTTCGTTTTCAGATAACTGCTCCAAAGCAGCTTTACTTTTCCTGTGTTGCTCGGTCATGTGCTCAATGAAATCAGCCATCGGTAGCTCCAATGCATGCTCGGTATCACAGGCAACCGCCCCGTCGGGCAATGGTTGTGACGTGCCCACCTGCCCCTGCATCTGCCCGTGATACTGCATGGGCAAAAGCGGGTACGACTGCGTGTGTTGCTGCATCGGCGCATTACTTAGAAGCAGCAGATCAACTGCCATCCACGATGCAGCGAAAATGAATGTCACCATCAGTAAATCAATCAATGTCAATTTCGAGAAGCGATACATAAAAAACCCCTTTGTTGTCATGTCTTGGTTGCGACACTTTTATTTATACTTACTAGTCAGTATATATGTCAAGTCTTTTTGTTCGGCTTTTTATTTCATGATCTCGAATAAAAACTGGTTTAAATGCGTAATATTGTTATTAACAAGACTTTGACCTGCTCACAGGAACAGGATAGAATTTTAGACTGACTGATCTATTTGAACATTGCCTTGGCGTGCTGGTTCGTGTCGTAACGGGCTTTGCGTGCAACAACAATCATTGACATCAAGGCAACCGGACTGACACAGTCCGGCTCGCTAAGACAGTGTGATATCGATCGTCAAATTTGCATTGCCACACACACGGAGACCAACATGCCCCCCAGCCGCCGCGAAGAACTCATTGACTCTGCCATGAAGGTGTTTTATGCCCACGGGTTTCACAACACCGGTTTGGACATGGTGCTTGCCGAGAGCAACATCAGTCGCATGACGCTGTACAACCATTTCAAGTCCAAGGACGAGTTGATCGTTGCAGCGTTACTGCGTCGTGATGAGCTGTTTCGTTCGAGTTTGATGGACTATGTATCCAAGCAGCCGGCAGACCCGATCAAGCGACTGCTTGCGATTTTTGATTGGCATGAGAAATGGTTCACCGGCAAGGATTTCAACGGCTGCATGTTCATCAACGCATCCTCCGAATTTTTCCAGCCTGACGATCCAGTGCGTAAAGTCGCAGCCGAACACAAAAGCGCCATCCTGCGATACATCACCGAACGCTGCGAGATGGCCAACCTCAAACGCCCCCGCGAATTGGCAAACCAATTGATGCTACTCATCGAAGGCGCCATCGTCATCGCCCACATCCACGGCTCAACCAACCACGAAGGCGCCAAACCCGGCGATGCCGCTAAGACCGCCAAAGCGGCTGCGAAGAAGTTGATTGAAGGGGCGAAGTGATTCTAAGCCGGTGACTTGATATCTCTGCAAACATCATAGACACACGAACGATCTTTTCGCAGCTATCGAACTTCAAATAATCAGCTTTATTTTCGTCATTCCCGTGCAGGCGGGAATCCAGTGGCATTCTGTGCACACTTTGGTCTTCCCCACTCCTGGTGGACACTGCTAATCCATGGCATACTGCCATCGAAAGGAGTGCACCATGCCACGTCAGCGTTACAACCAGGAGTTTCGTCTATCGGCTGTTCGGCTTGTCACCGAGCAA
>JBICHS010000101.1:0-2675 GCA_043101135.1 Phycisphaeraceae bacterium JB051 | reverse complement strand
AGGATGTTGAAATCATCGGTCCCGGTGGCATCACAGACGGCTTTAGCGATCACGGGTAACACCTTGCCGATGGCCGCGCTGATCTGCGATGGAACCTGATCCAGTGTGACCCAATGTCCCTTGGGGATGACGAGTGTGTGCCCGGGGCTCAACGGATTGACATCCAGAAACGCAAGCACGTTTGGGTCTTCATAAATCTTGTGACAGGGGATCTGGCCCGCCACAATCTTGCAGAAGATGCAGTTGGGATCGGTTGGGAACATGGGGCTTAACTCCGTGTGGATTCAGGTTTGCTTGCTGAGTTTGGCCGGGATGTCTGCGATGCAAAGTAAAAACAAACACGCCGGTTGATCGACTATAACAGATCGGCGTGATTCGTTCATGACCCGATGTGAAAATCAGGTTTGTCGAATCGTGAATCTGTTATGCGATCAACCGGCGTGTTGTTGTTTTGCGACTGTTGGCTGTGAGGATTGATTATCAGATCAGCCTCACAGGATCAACAGTATGTTCTGCATTTGGGGTTGGCTCAATAGCGATCGCCACCACGGTCACGGCCACCGCCGCCACCGTAGCCACCACGACCACCACCGCCGCCGCCGCCGTAGCCACCACGGCCACCGCCGCCGCCACCACCACGACCGCCACGGTAACCACCGCCGCCGCCACCACGGTTGCCGCCACCTTCACGGGGACGAGCTTCGTTGACGGTGATCGTACGACCACCGACTTCGGTACCGTTGAGGGTTTCGATGGCCTTCTTGGCTTCTTCGTCGTTCGCCATGGTGACGAAAGCGAAACCGCGCGGGCGACCGGTTTCACGGTCGGTGATCAGCGCGACATCTTCGACTTCACCGAATGCACCGAATTCAGCCGAAAGGGCGTCTTCGGTCGTAGAGAAGGGGATGTTTCCAACGTAAATCTTCATTGAGATTCTCCAAGCGAGTGGTCCTAAGCGATCGGCATGGAGAATTAGGCAGGCCGAGTCATCAGTCCATCGCGAAACGTGCAGCGAGGCTCTATCGTTCTAACTTGTGCAATGGAGTGACTTCTGCTGCGAGACACGTACGCCAAGTCTGTTCATGCGGTCGGGGCGTACTACCGACTACATCAGTATTATCTTTTAAATTGTCAAATAAGTCAATCGTCTCATACTAAAATAATATCAACGGATTGGAGAGGTTACAGGATTCATTGATCCTCTGATGTGGGCCGATTCCTAAATGCCGATAAATTCAAGTCTCACTGGGCAAAAGACTCACTTTCCGGTTACACTCCCAGAGGTTTGCTTTTTTTAACCACCTTTGGGTGACACGGCTTGTGATCTTAGACAATCCGTGTTTCAATGCACATATACCCTTTTACCACTCTCCATCCCCCGTACCGAACGTGGAGCGCACATTCATGTATTTCAAGTTCAGTTGCACCAAGTGTGGGCAGAGTCTCAAAGCACGAAAAGAAAACGTTGGCAAGAAAGCACGGTGTCCGCACTGCAGAACGGCAGTGACGGTGCCCGCACCACCTGAGCCCGAACCCTCACTGCAGATGCCTGACCTGGCTGGGCTCAGCGAGAATCAGGCTTCGGCGTCCGGGCAACTGCCAGCGGGATTCCCCGGTGCGCCCGGTATGTCCGGCATCGCAGGCAGTCCTGAAGAATCCTTTGCAGGTGGTTCGGCTGCGTCTTCCATGCAGATGCCTGCTCAAGGTACTGAAGCTGCAGCCGCGGCATCCGAAAGCAGCGGTGAGACTGACCAGACACCGGGCACCGATGTGAACATGCTCTTCACATTGCTCATCGCTTTTGCTGCAACCGCGGTGTTCTATCTGGCCATCGCCATGCCGCTGGGGGATGCCTACTTCGGCCAACTCTTCACCGGGCGTGGTTGGGTTCCCTATGTCGAAACGTTGCTGTTTTTCTGGGGCCTGTCACAGCTCATTGCCAAGTGGCGTTTGATTCGCAAACAGCGGGACTCGATGCTCTTTGACTTGTTGCCCAATGAACTGGGTGATGACATCACCACATCCAACCTCCGTCAATTCACCTCACACATACGATCATTGCCAGCAAGTACAGCTGATAGTTTTCTGATCAACCGTGTGCTGCGTGGCATTGAACACTTTGGTGTGCGAAAGAGTGCTTCGGAAGTCGCCCCCGCCATGAGCAGTCAGTCGGACATCGATGCCAACGGCATGTACTCCAGTTACACGATGCTCAAGTTCTTCATCTGGGCGATTCCCATTCTCGGCTTCATCGGCACGGTTATTGGTATTGGTGCTGCCGTCGCCGGTTTCGGTGGAGCTCTGGATAACACCGAAGACGTCTCGCAGTTGATCAACTCGCTTAAAGACGTGACCTCCGGTCTGGGCACTGCCTTCGACACCACACTCGTCGCTTTGGTCATGGGCTTGATCCTGAAATTCATCTGTGACCCAATGCAGAAAAAAGAAGAAGACCTGCTTAACGGTGTCGATGACTACTGCAACGAAAACCTCATGAAACGCCTCAATGACGAAGGCGAAGGCGTCTCCACTTTGGGGGGCAATGCCCGTGAGATTCAAAAAGCAATCAACGAATCCATGGTCCCGCATCATGCTGAAATTCAGGCATGGAGTGAAAAGCTCTCAGCCATCGGTGATGCACTGACCGCACGCCTGACACAAGGGTGGAACAACAT
>JBICHS010000100.1:0-4560 GCA_043101135.1 Phycisphaeraceae bacterium JB051 | reverse complement strand
CCGTTGGCCTTTTCTTCACCGAAGCTGAAATCTAAGAACTCTCCGAAGTCGCCGCCGAAAGCAAATGCGATTTTGATGTCGCCATCTTCAAGACGATCGACTGAATCGATAACGCGTAGATGTCACGTTACACTGAGCACCGGGTGTTAACCCGGTGCAGGTTTTGACAAGACGACTGTGCGATCTTGCACCGGATTAACATCCGGTGCTCAAGCAATCGAAAACATTGCAACCACTAAGCAGTCGAAACGACAATCCAATTTCATCCACTAAAGGCTGTGAACCGTGCAATAAGTTGTGGCACGCTTTGCAGTCTTTTTTGTTGTTTACACATCAAGCGATGGTTGAAACGAAATACATATAAAATGGTTTAATTCTTCGCTTTTCAGGTCCGTATGCTACAGCCGTCATTTTGCCGCGCTGACTTGCCACAATATGCCATTCCATATCATCACCATATAACGCAACAAGTTGAAGATACTGCTCAACAGCTGGATATTTGGTATCGGCATGTAAGGCATAGATTGATTGTTTATCTTTGATGTATATCCAATTCGTACAACCAATGACTTCCTCTGGTCCAACCATTACTTCATCATTATTTTTAAGCCATTGCTGTAAATGAATGTGAAATTGCTTTTTGGTCAATGCTGCATCTTTTTTAACTTGTTGCATTGGCATATATCATTCCCCGTTTTGATGTAGAGTAGATGCTTGTAGTCCGTAGTCGCTGTGAAAGCCTTAATCCTCCGGTTCCTGCGCCGCCGGGGCCCAGCTGGCTTCGTTGTCGCTGGTGGCGATGTCGCGTTTGCTTATGCTGCTTGCCATGTCTTTGCGGACGCGGTGATACAGTCCCGTGCGACTGGAGGCTTTGAGAATCTTGCGGATTTGCGTCATTGACTTGGTGGGGATGGCCACGTGACACACCGGTTCGCCGGGCTTGATGGCAGGCAGTGTGGTCATGCCAAGGATAATGCCCTCCACCGGTGAGACGAGCACGGACTGCTCCTGGCCGAACACGTTGGCGTTGGTGGCAATGGGTTGGCCTTCTTCGACAATCTCCCCGGGACTCACGTGAAAGCGCAGAATCCCGCCGATGCTGGCGCGGACCCAGATGCCTTGTTTGATCAGGGATTGGTAGGGCGGCTTGACGACTTCGCCTTCAAGCATGTCGAGCATCGTCAACACATTCTTGACCCCACGCAGTCCCACCTCGTGAATCGACGGTTCGAGTTTGCAGGGTTCACCGGCTTCGAGAATCATCGTCGGGCAACCGGACTTGGTGGCTTCGCGTCGCAGTGAGCCGTCAGGGCCTTTGCTGTCGAGCATCAGTTCACAACCAAACGCACGACAGAGGCGGCGGACTTCCGGATCACGAAAATCCCCACGCACGTTGGGGTAGTTGGTTCGCGGCTGGGCAGCCGAGTGCAGGTCAATGCAGTAGTCGGCCTGCATGATCAGTTGATTGAAAATGATGTTGGCAAAGCGTGCACTGAGTGACCCGGTTTCCGAGCCGGGGAAACAGCGATTCAAATCACGCCGATCGGGCATGTAGCGTTCCTGGTTTTCAAAACCAAACACGTTGACCACGGGGACAAGAATGAGTGTGCCTTTGAGTATCTTCAGGACATCACTGTGCATCAGTTCGTGAATGATCCCCACGCCGGTGAATTCATCGCCATGGACTGCTGCGGTGATTAGCACCGTCGGCCCGGCCTTGGCGGAGCGGATCACGCGGATGGGCAGTTGGATTGGGGAACCGGTGTACTGTTGCGACACGTCAAGCATCAGGTCAACCTGCTCATTTTTGGCAATGGTGTGACCTGCGATAGTCAACTTCCGAATTTTTCTACGCATGGACGTTTGGCCCTTGAGTCAAGATTGGTTTTACCCTGCGCTGGATTGGACTTTCTTTTTCTTTCGGGTGACTTTGCGGGTGGGCATGAGCTCTTTGAGAGTGAGCAATTTGCCGAAGCATAATAATTTGTCACCTAAAAGCATTTTGAACGCAGCATCGGGCGCCGGGTGCAGGTTCCCGCCACGTTCGACATCAAGCACCAGCACGCCACGCTCGCGCAGGCCGGAGGTCTCGATGGTTTTGTTGGCCAGTTTGGATTTCTGGCTCACGACCAGTTCGACCACACCGTATCCTGCCTTGACGGTCAGGCGTTGTTCGATGTCGACCGGCGGATACTGCACGCGTTCTTCGATGAGTTCGATCATCTTGCCTGCGATGTCCACGCCGGTGGCTTTTTCGATGCCTTCCAGGCCGGGCGATGCGTTGACTTCCATGACCTGCGGGCCATCTTCACCTTCGAGCATGTCCACGCCCGCAACACGCAAGCCAAGGATATGGGCAGCGCGGACGGCGGTGGCTGCGTAGCGTTCGTCGAGTTCCACTGCTTCGGTCGAACCACCACGATGGACATTACTGCGAAATTCCTGACCTTCGGCACGACGACGCATGGCTGCGACGACTTTGCCACCGACGACAAACGCGCGGATGTCCTTGCCTTTGGATTCGGAGACGAATTTCTGAACCAGCACATGTTGCTTGGTGCTTTGCAGGGTTTCGATGATGGCCGCGGCGGTGCGTTCCTGATCCGCCAGAATCACGCCGATGCCTTGTGAGCCTTCGAGGAGTTTGATGATGACCGGGGCGCCACCGACTTTTTTGATCGCAGGCAGCACATCGGCTTTGTCATGGACGAATGCCGAGGGCGGCATGCCGATGGTGTGACGTGAAAAGATCTGTAATGAACGCAGCTTGTCACGTGCGGTTGAAATGGCATGCGATGGGTTGAGGGTGTAGACGCCCATTTGTTCGAATTGTCGAACCACGGCTGTCCCGTAGAGACCGATGGAGGCACCAACGCGCGGGATGACCGCATGGTAGGTCCCGACGGCTTTGCCCTTGTAGCTCATTGCCGGGTGATCGCTTTCGACGTGCAATGCGAATTTCAACGGGTCCAGTGACTGAGCGGTATGCCCACGTTCCTTGGCCGCTTGTTTGAAACGGCGGACGCTGTAACCGCGGGGATTACGAGTGAGGATAGCTATTTTCATGAGGCCCTTAATTGAATTTGAGTCATCGGCAATTGCCACGTCGCAACAGCTTTCAAAACCAAGATTGGAATGGTTGGGTCTGTGTCTGTGTGCGCCTGTGGTTCTGCCTTGCGAATAGTTTGCGTTCCAATGTCTCTATTATCTGGGTAAGTCATCTGGAATGCTAGCGAGAAAAGATTTACCCGGGTCAACGAGCATTCTGCGGCGGATGGCCTGGCGGCCGATGAGCATGCGAAAGCCCATGGCATCGCGGTTTGTCAGTGTCATTTCCACCGGCCAGATTTTTCCCATCAGCGCGATTTTAACAATCACCACCGGGCGATAGGTCTTCTGGCCATTGGATGATTTGATCCAACGGCTTTCATGCACCGGCATGGTGAAGGATTGGGCGCCCTGGTGGGAGTCCTGGTAAGGCCACACTTCAAAGCTCACGGTTTCAATGCCGCTCTCGTCGGTGAAGTGCTTGAGCTTGTGGGCGTGAATCGCACTGGAGCGGGCACCGGTGTCGATCTTGGCTTTGATGTGCATGTCTGCAAAATCCGGCAAGCGGACCCATTCTCGCCAACCGATCACGGGTTTGGGTTTGGCGGGGCGTTTAGACATGTGAATTCCTGACGTGTATGCAATTGGCGGTTAATCGGATGGTCTAAATGTCCGAATAATACGACAGGAATCCGTTTTTTGCATCCATTTTGACGTTTGAACATTATTGGACGTTGCTTTGGGCCAAGCACATGCTCTGATGGATGCGTACAATAACGACTTAATGATTCAGGCAGCCCAGTAGATCGCTGACATGAGATGGAGGCAACATCGCAACCTGTCAGCCCAGACTCAGGAAACAAATTCATGCGTATCACAATGGTCGGCACCGGTTATGTCGGACTGGTTACAGGTACCTGCTTCGCCAACTCCGGCAATCAGGTGACCTGTCTTGACGTGGACCCCCGCAAGATTGACAAGCTCAACAACGGGATCAGCCCCATCTACGAACCGGGCCTCGACGAACTGATTCAGCGCAACGCCAAGGCCGGTCGTTTGAAGTTCACCACGGATAAAGCCAATGCCTATGCCGATGCCCAGATCGTTTTCATCTGCGTTGGGACCCCCAGCGATGAACAAGGCCGCGCCAATCTTCAGTATGTGCTCGCTGCTGCCGAGGATATCGGTGACGCCATTGAAGCCGGCGAAGGCAATCCCGACGAACGCCGTGCCAAGATCGTCGTCGTCAAGTCCACTGTCCCCGTGGGCACCAACGCCAAGGTCAAAGCTGCCATCGCATCCAAGACGTCCAAGTCATTCCATATGGCCTCCAACCCTGAGTTTCTCAAGGAAGGTGCAGCTATCAACGACTTCCAGAAGCCTGACCGCGTGGTCATTGGCTGTGAAAACAAGGGTACCGGCGATCGCATGCGTGAACTCTACGAACCCTTCGTTCGCCAGGGCAACCCGATCTTCGTGATGGACATTCCCTCCGCGGAGATGAGATCGGAA
>JBICHS010000099.1:0-3009 GCA_043101135.1 Phycisphaeraceae bacterium JB051 | reverse complement strand
CTGCTCGTGGTGATCAGCATCGTGGTGCTATTGATTGCCATACTTCTGCCAGCATTGCAAGGGGCGCGGGATGCCAGTCGGACCTCGGTTTGTCTGAGTAACCTTCGTCAGCAAGGCATCGCCTTTGGCTCTTATGCAGCAGATAACGATGATATGATTCCGATTGTCTCTGATGAAACGACGGGTAACGGCAATTATCCCACAACTCGTAACTGGGCGATCAGACTCACCAAACAGATGTCAGGTAATGGTGCCACATTCACGTACAGTGGTGAGACTTACACCAAGGGAGCCAAGGTTTTCAAGTGTCCGTCCGAAACGTTGTACTTCAAGCCTGCATATGGTTTTGATGCGCAACAAATGTCGTATTTCATCAATAACGAAAAATATCCTGTACCAGCTCAAGGAGAAGCTCAAATTACTGCTTGGGATGCTCCAGGTGGCGGTCGAACACAAGTTGGTGATTATCGTTGCCCGGTGGGTAAACGCACGGCGAGTATCACCAACCCCAGTGATTTGATTTTGGTCAACTGTGCCTATCGGTCGATAGCCGCATGGAACTCTTCACGATCCTATACTTTTGCTGCTTCTTTCAGGCCTAATTTCTTAAGCTTCTATCACGCACAAAACGACTCGCATGAGATGTATGGGCACAATCAATACAACGCGACGACGGCACTCATAGTTGACGGCCATGCACAGACCTTTGATAGCGGCTCAATTGATGGGCACTTTGCAACGTACTATGCAACGGGTTCATCCAATCCATCTGCCCGTCGATATTGGTGGATCAAGGGAACGTATTAAAAGAATGATCCCCACGCTGCCTTCATATGATCCGGATATACGCAAGGATTTGTTAAATGAAATTATCCTACTTGTTGGTTGTTCTATCCCTGTCGATCACCTGTTTTGCACAGGAAAAGGGAGTCCCACTTTTCGTCGATGATTTATCGACTGTCGCCACATTTGCTGAAAAATGGGTTCCCAACGACAAAGGCCCCAAGCCGCAACCACAAGCCGGTCATATTGCTTTTCCCGGTCACGGCACATTGGTGACCCGCACCGCCACACCGCTACAGTTTTACGCACAAATGGATATCACGCTAGCACCGTCAGGTAATGTCAAACACGGTGAGACGGTCTTCAGTGGTTTTATGATCGAAAACTATAAGTTCCTCGTTCGATCTGATGCCAAGAGCTGGATGATCTACAAGCTTGAGGGATTTGATCGTGCGCGTGGAAAGTTGACTGCGATTGCAGATTTTCAACCAGGTAAGTCCGTCGTCAAACTCACACTCATCCGCAAGGTCGAAAATGGCGTCGCCACCTACATCTTCCGTTCCAACGGCAAAGATGCTGGCTCGTTTGTTTGTGATGCGCCCATCGCGCCCGATCCGCAGCAACCTGATCGATACAAGCCTCTGACCATCTGGTCTTACAAGATGGATATGAATCTGCTTAACTATGAAATGTATACGCTCAAACAATCTGATTCAGATTCACCAAACCTCATTATCAACAGTTCCTTTGAGCACGATCAGGAAGGTGTCCCGCTGTACTTCGTGAGACAGGGCCGATACGACTATGCCAAGTCAACTGCGCCTTACGAGGATTTTCTGGCTGGTTGGGCCTTGGATACGCAGGAAAAACATTCAGGCAAACAATCGCTGAGAATGTCTATGAATCCTGATGTCGTCGCCCGGGAAGGGCTCATGGCATGGGGGGCAGGAACCGTCAAGGGCATGGCTGGTGTGCTGAGCGTCTGGCTCAAAGCGGATCGGGAAAATCTACCGGTGCGAATATTTTACGGTAAATCAAAAATCGTCCATGTCGGCACCCAGTGGCAACGCTATGAAATCGTCAACCCCGATTTACCCAAACCAGCAGTTCTCTCGCCAGTCAGAGTGCTCTTTCATAACACACCTGGAACGCTGTGGGTGGATGATCTTCAAGCTGAGTTTATTGACATTCCCGATCAGGCAAACCTCAAATCAGATACGACGTTTGCGACGGCATACAAGCCTTCAAATCTCGATCAAGCAAAATTCGGGCAAAAGCAGGGCCCAAAACGAGCTCCCGAAATTACCGTCAAACAGTTGCCCTCAGGTGTGATTCCCTCTCTGGATTTGGACACTTGGAAAGACACCGCAGTCAAACTCGATACGTTCTTCTGTAAACAAGCTCAGGTGACGAACAAGACCGAAGCTTATCTCGCTTGTGATCTGACGAATCTTTACATTGCCTATCGATGCTACACGCCCGACCTTTCAGCAGTGCAGACAACACGCGGTGAGCATGATTCCTTCCGTCTTTTCGGGAGACGTGACAGTGTTGAGTTCTTTCTCGATCCTTCAGGGACCGGCGAAGATTATTACCAGTTGGCTGCAGATGCAGGGGGATCACGAACAGATTTAGGCGTCGGCCACGACAAGTCATGGAATGGTGATTGGCAATCTCTTTCCAAACTCAATCACGATGCCAAGAGTGTCGATTACCTGGTTACCGTGCCGTTGGCCACGCTTGCCAATCCGCAGATGCAGTCGCGTTGGTTGGTGAACTTCGGCCGAAATGACGTCGCTGCCAAAGAGTCTGGTTCAATCATCAATACGATCTCCGGCCGGTTCAATCAGACAGCCTACTGGGCGCAGATGAATCTACCTGCGTCAGTCATCGATTATTACAGAATCGGTGTCACCACAGGGGGCTACACTGATAATGCCGATGGCAGGCGAATTGTTTTGTCACTTGCCAACCTCACGGGTAAGGATCAACTCGTGACCGTTGAGGTATTTGATGCTCAAGGCGAAACAGGCAAATTGACTGAAAAACAGCTGACGTTGCACAAGGGCGAAAATGATCTGAGTTTTCTTTCGCCTGTGATGATTGGCAAAGTGAAAGTCAAACTCACACAAGCCAATAAACCATTGGCTGAGCAGATGGTCGTTCTGGAAAAACGTTCGCCAGTTACCATCCTCAGCCGTCTGGATTATTACATGGATGAACCGC